>CAZJPT010000171.1:0-4248 GCA_964547835.1 uncultured Desulfovibrio sp. | reverse complement strand
TGTAGCTTTTTGTTTCCGCGATGAACGCGGAGATATGGCGACGGGCCCTGCAATCGGACGTCGTCCTTTCCGTTGTGCAACACACAATTCTGCGTGACCGGCCTGGAAGGCCGGTGTGTATCTAACATCCAAAGGGAGAGTCGTTATGGACCAGCGCGATCTAGATTTCATTCAGGCCAACCTCGAAAACGATGCTGAAATGAAGTCCGCATGGGAAGATCACGTCCTCTTGAGCAAGCAGGTAGACAAGCTTGAATCCAAACCGTTCCGCAGCCCGACGGAAGATCAAAACCTCAAGCAGCTCAAAAAACAGAAACTTGACGCAAAAACGCGTCTTGCCGACAGGGTGGACGCCCTGCGCGCAGCGCAATAGCCATAATGGAGGGAAAGTATGGAATTGAATGGTGCGCAAATCCTTCTTGAGTCTCTTAAGAAGGCAGGTGTGGACATTATGTTCGGGTATCCCGGCGGGGCCATTATCGACATTTATGATGAACTGACCAGCTGCCCTGAACTACGCCACATCCTGGTACGCCACGAACAGGGAGCGGTCCATGCGGCCGACGGATACGCCCGCGCTACCGGCAGGGTAGGTGTGGCACTAGTAACTTCCGGTCCTGGCGCTACTAATGCGGTGACAGGTCTGGCCACAGCGTACTGCGATTCCATCCCTCTGGTAGTCATTACCGGACAGGTAGGCACCGGGCTCATAGGCAATGACGCCTTCCAGGAAGTTGACACTGTCGGCATCACCAGACCGGTCACGAAGTACAACTATCTAGTCAAGGACGTGACCAAGCTGACCAGAATAATCCGCGAAGCGTTCTTCATCGCTCGTTCTGGCCGCCCGGGTCCGGTGCTTATTGACCTGCCCAAGGATGTGCAGGTGGCCAGGACCGAGTTCAAGTGGAGTGAGGAACCTGTGTCCATGCGCTCCTACAACCCCAACTACCGCCCCAATCACAATCAGCTGCGCAAGGCCGTGGAAGCCATGCGCCAAGCCGTGAATCCTGTTATTCTGGCCGGCGGCGGCGTGATACTCTCCAATGCCGCCAAGGCGCTGACCCAGCTTGCCACGGAGACGCACACGCCTGTGACCTGCACGCTCATGGGGCTCGGCTGCTTCCCGGCGAACTCCGAACTGTGGCTGGGCATGGTGGGCATGCACGGCACCTACACTGCCAACATGTCCCTCAACAACACGGATCTTATTGTCTGTGTGGGTGGTCGATTTGATGACCGCGTCACCGGCAAGCTGTCCACATTTGCTCCCAAGGCCAGGGTGGTGCACATTGACATTGACCCGACCAGCATCCGCAAGAACGTGAAAGTGGACGTGCCCGTGGTGGCAGACTGTCGGCTGGCCCTGGAGGGCATTCTGGACATTTTGCACGGCAAATACGCCAGCGAGGACTGGGAAGGACGCCACAGGTCCTGGCTGCAGACTTTGCAGAGCTGGAAAATCAACCAGCCGCTTGCCTGGCAGCCCGGCGCCATGCTCAAACCGCAGCAGGTCGTGCAGATGCTGCGCAAGATAACTGGCGGAGACGCCATTATCTGCACCGAGGTGGGCCAGAATCAGATGTGGGCCGCGCAGTTTTACGATTATGTGGCGCCGCGCACCTTCATTACCTCCGGCGGCCTCGGCACCATGGGCTACGGTCTGCCTGCAGCCATGGGAGCCCAGGTGGCCTTCCCGGACCGCCTGGTCGTTGATGTCGCCGGCGACGGCTCCATCCAGATGAATATCCAGGAAATGGCCACCATCGTGGAGAACAGGCTTCCCGTGAAGGTGCTTATTCTCAATAATACCTACCTTGGCATGGTGCGCCAGTGGCAGGAACTTTTCTACAAGCGCAACTACAGCTCCACCAGCATGAAGGGACAGCCTGATTTTGTGAAGCTGGCAGAAGCCTACGGTGCGGAAGGCTATCGCATTCACACTGAGGCCGAACTTGAGGACACAATGCGCAAGGCGCTCTCCTCCCCCAACCCCGCCATCATCGATGTGATTGTGGAACCTGAGGAGGATGTGTACCCCATGGTGCCTGCCGGTGCCGCACTCGACGAAATGCTGCTTGTGTAGGAGGCCTGACAATGGACAAGGAAAGACATGTGCTTTCGGTGCTGGTGGAGAACGAGCCAGGCGTGCTCTCGCGCGTAGTGGGCCTTTTCAGCGGCAGAGGCTACAATATTCATTCGCTCAATGTGGCGCCTGCCCTGGAGGAGGGTACGTCGCGCATGACCATCACCACCTTTGGCGACATGCAGATACTTGAGCAGATTGTTAAGCAGCTGCACAAGATAGTCTCGGTCATCAAGGTAATGGAGTACTCCGGCGTTCCCGCCGTGGAACGGGAAATGATGTTTGTGAAGGTTCAGGCAGAGGGCTCCATGCGCAGCGAAATCCTGCGCACAGTAGATATTTTTCGCTGCAAGGTCGTTGACGTGAGCCCTATGGAGATGACTATTGAGGCCACCGGCGACTACGAGAAGCTCGAGGCCATCCTGAGCCTGCTGCACCGCTTCGGTATCAAGGAAATTGCCCGTACGGGTTCTGTGGTCATGCGTCGTTCGCGCCGCACTGACTAGACATTCTATTTTGTACTTTAGAGATTATCCGAAAACTCAGTAAATAATTTCAATATTTTACGAAACACAGTCAAAATTGTTTGCGACTATCGCTCCATCGCCTGTCTATCGTGAAGGACAACAAAAGGAAGTACATAATGAAAATTTATTACGACAACGACGCCGACCTTGCCAATCTCAAGGACAAGACCGTCGCCATCATCGGCTATGGCAGTCAGGGACATGCCCATGCACTCAATCTCCGCGACTCCGGCGTCAACGTTATTGTGGCGCAGCGTCCCGGCGGTGCCAACTATGAGCTGGCCAGACAGCATGGCTTTGAGCCCTTGAGCGTGGCTGATGCCTGCGAAAAAGCCAATGTTATTATGGTGCTGCTTCCTGATGAAGTGCAGGCGGACGTGTACAAGGCCGACATCCTCCCCCATCTCAAGGCCGGCGACACCATTATGTTCGCTCATGGATTCAATATTCACTTCCAGCAGATTGTTCCTCCGAGCGATGTGGACGTAATCATGGTCGCTCCCAAGGGCCCCGGTCATCTGGTGCGCCGTACCTTCACCGAGGGCGGTGGCGTGCCTGCTCTGATCGCTGTTGCCCAGGACGCTTCCGGCAAGGCCAGAGACAACGCCCTGGCATACGCCAAGGGCATTGGCGGCACCCGTTCCGGCGTTATTGAGACCACCTTCCGCGAAGAGACAGAGACCGACCTCTTCGGCGAGCAGGCAGTGCTCTGCGGCGGTCTTTCCGCTCTCATCAAGTGCGGCTACGAGACCCTGGTCGAGGCTGGCTACAGCCCCGAGATGGCTTTCTTTGAGTGCATGCACGAGATGAAGCTCATCACTGACCTGATCTACGAGGGCGGCCTGGCCCGCATGCGTTACTCCATCTCCAACACGGCCGAGTACGGCGACTACACCGCTGGCCCGCGCATTGTGACCGAGGAGACGAGGAATGCCATGCGTCAGCTGCTCAAGGAAATTCAGAACGGCACCTTCGCCGGCAACTTTATCTCCGAGATGAAGGCCAAGGGCAAGGCCGGCTTCATGGCCAATCGTCGTCTCGAAGCCGACCATCCGCTGCAGGCTACCGGTGACAAGATGCGCGCCATGATGAGCTGGCTCAAGAAGGACAAGAACAGCGATTAGGGAGCATTCTGCACCACGCCTTCAGGCGCAGGGACTTTCAAGGACGCTTTCTCAAAATCTGCGCCTTGAGCTCACAATCAGATCTATTTGTTCTTAATTATTGTCAGCACCGGCAGTGACTGGCACGCAATGCTGCAGATACGCATGCCTCAGGCATGATTCAAGATACAGGCAGGTGCCGGCAATACACAGTATTGCCGGCACCTGCCTGATTTTTTCAGACCATGACCGGAGCCAAAGACAGTGCAGATTTGCTGTCAGTCGCCTGAGGGCACTGCGGCAATATGTCAGCAGGCGTGCCGCCTGCTGGAGCGCTCGCTGCGGCGAAGCGCCTTGTGTTTGCGCCGGCTCAATGCAGCTGCGGAGGCGGCGCGCTGCAGCGTTTGCCGGGTCTGGGACGTTCACAACAAGATCGGACCTCTCCCTCTGTATCGCGGTGTGCTGGTCCATGACTGCCTAGTGTCAAGTTTGTAAATTTAGTGATTGAATTTTGATTGAGCCCATAATTATG
>CAZJPT010000170.1:0-4277 GCA_964547835.1 uncultured Desulfovibrio sp. | reverse complement strand
CGCCCTCTGCTCTGGTGTGGCGTGATTTGTTACGTCCGTTTTTCGCCCGTTTTTATTGACAGACTCCGCATCTATACCATTTCCTGCGATGTGCCGTTTTTTTGCGTCCCTTTTTCCGCGTCTGATTAATCAGGGTGACGTGGTTTGTGGTGTCGTATTCTGATGGCACGCGCATCGTGCAGATATGGTAAAACCCCCCTGCGGGTTGTGTGAAGCCGCAATCCTTAAGGAGCCCTCATATGGCCACTATCACATCTCTTAATGAAGAACAGAAACGCTTCCTCACGGATTCGTTTGGCGACGCAGTCACTTTCGCTCCGGAAGTCATGCGCGTCTATTCTTCTGATGCCAGCTTGAAAGTTGGTACAGCCCTTGCGGTATACCGTCCTCGTGACACGCAGGAGCTCTCCAAATTTATGGCCTGGGCGCAAAAAGAGAATGTAGCGGTGCATCCGCGCGGTCGCGGAACCAGCCTCTCTGGCGGCTGTGTGCCCACCGTGCCTGGCATCGTTGTCTCCATGCTTGGCATGGATAAAATCATCGATATTTCCGATACCGACTTCGTCGCCGTTGTTGAGCCTGGCGTCAACACTGCCTTCCTGCAGCAGGAATGCGCCAGGAAAAAGCTCTTCTATCCTCCTGATCCGGCCAGCGGCAAAGCTACCTCCGTCGGCGGCAATGTCCTTACATGTGCCGGCGGCCTGCGTGCCGTAAAATACGGAGTAACCAGAGACTACGTCCTCGGTGTCGAGGCTGTTCTGCCTGGCGGTGACGTCGTTCATTTCGGCGGCCGCTGCCACAAGGATGTCGTCGGTCTTGATATGGCCAGACTGTTTGTGGGCAGTGAAGGCACTCTAGGTATTGTCACCAAACTCTACCTCAAGCTGATTCCCCTGCCCGAGACCTCGGCCTCAGTGCTCGCCGGCTATGCCTCCCTCGATGACGCCATGAAGTCCATGGCCAAGGTCTTCCATGCCGGTATTCTGCCCTGTGCCGTCGAGTTCATGAACGAGACCGTGCTCGAAGTGCTTGCCAAAACCGGCGATGTCATCTGGCCCGACACAGTCCATTCCATGCTGCTCTTCCAGGTTGACGGCAGCAAGGACAGTATTCCCTATGAGAAGGCCCGCCTCTATAGCCAGCTTGATGACGCCCTGTGGCGCATCGAGGGCATGGGCAAGGAAGAGGAAGACAAGCTGTGGGCCATCCGCAGGCGCATCTCCGCTGGTTCCTACGTGCTCGGCCCGGACCGCATTGGTGGCGACATGGCCGTGCCCAGAGGCAAGCTCCTGCAGGCATTGCGCCGCTTTGAGCAGATTGCCGCCTCCAACGGCAAGCGCCTCATCGGCTTTGGTCATGCCGGCGACGGCAATATTCACGCCAACCTGCATTACGACGCATCGGATCCAGACGACGCGGCTCGCACGGAAAAGACACATCATGAACTTGATCATGCTGTGATCGAATTCGGCGGCAGCATTTCCGGTGAACACGGCGCCGGAATCCTCAAGGACGTCTCACTGCAGATCAAGCCTCGTGAGCGCGAACTCATGCGTGCCATGCGCCGGGTTTTCGACCCAACAGGAATTATGAATCCCGGCAAGGCTTTCTGATTTCAGAGGATAGTCATGAAAAGAGGATGCACACAGTGTGGTGAATGCCTGCGCGTCTGTCCGGTATACCACATGTTCAATCGCGAGGAATACGCGCCCAAGGGAAAGCGTATCCTCATGGAACCCCTTGATCCTGAGTACGGAAATGGCAAGACCGTACCGCCGGAACTCGCCTGGAAGCGCGTCAGGGAGCTGACGCGCCTTTGCGCCGGCTGCGGCCGCTGCGCCAAGGCATGTGCCCGCAAACTCTCCACTGCGGATCTGCTGGCTGATGCCAGAAGCCGTCATCCGCACTGGAGCCAGTTTCTGTGGAAGATCTGGATCAGAAACCTGGGCGGTCTGTGGCCCATGGCCGGCCACATGGCCAAACTTGTGCCCGGCGGTCTGGCCGGTGATGGCGACATCGGCGGACTTATCAAAATGGCCAAGTCGCTGGTTGCCAAACCTGCCCCCAGGCCCTGGTTCACCCTGGCTCCCGAAACCCCTGTCAACGGCACCAGGGTCATCATCTTCTCCGGCTGTACTGCAAGGTACGCCAGACCCGCCTGGACGGAGAAAGCCAGCCGTTTCCTGAAAACCTGGGGCTATGACGTCCTGGACGGCTCTTCCTTTGTCTGCTGTGGTGGTACACTCCATCACGCCGGCGAATACAAGGCCGTGGAAGATGTCAGGAACCACAACATTGAGTTGTGGCGCAAACAGGGCAGGCCCTACGTCACCACCTTCTGTGCGTCATGTCTGCACAGCCTGCATGAATATGCAGCTCATATGGACGCCTCCGAGGCTGAGATCTGGAAGGAACGCGTCCAGACACTCTCCCATCTGCTTGCAGATCCTGTCGTTACCCGCACTGCAGACGCCCCGGGCCACGTGGGCTACCACGAGCCCTGTCACCTGGACGGTCACGACGAGGACCTGCCATTGCTGAAAAAGGGACTGGACGTCTCGAAGGGAGCGGGACTGTGCTGTGGCATGGGCGGCATACTGAAGATGTCCAACGCGGGACTTTCGGGTGCCATGGCCCGGGCCTGTCTCGACAAAATGCCTGCAGACTGTGATGAGATCCTCACAGGCTGCAGTGGCTGCGTGATGCAGCTCTCCGGTGAAGCGGGAAAGAATAAGGAGGTCAGACACTGGCTGGACGTGTGCGACGTCACGAATACGTAACAAAAGCTGCGGACACGACAGAAGATATGCGCCCCATCCACTGAACGGATGGAAGCCCTGTATCTTCTGTTTCCCCCTGCTCACTCGTATGCCGCGTTTCGTCTGATTGTCTGGGAACAGAAGAACTTCCTTTTTGTGCTCCCGCAATTGGTCCAGCAGATATCCGGACCTGCCTGTGGCTGGTCGCCCCCAGTGCCCCCTTGCCTGGTGGCAGCCGTGGACAGTTCCTGCTGCCTGCCTGGAGAATGTCGTCGTATAAGGACGGCTTTTGTCATATCCTCGCTCAGCTCCCCGTCGTTTGTGTTGTTAAGCCGTTTGCTCCGTTTGCGCAGATCCTGCATCTGCGGATCATTGACTGCCTCACGTTCGTGGCAGCCTTCAAGTTCCCGCAGCATGCGGGCATTGCAGACGGCAGTGCATACAGGGACAGCCCCGATACCGGGGCCGGAAGACATGTACAGCAACGCTCTGGTACAGGGGCAGAATGCCCATGGCATCCATGCCTCTGTGCCTGTGTTCTTCGTGATGTATGTATAGTGAGCCCGTCGCTGGATGCCTTGTGCAACCATGAGGACGTGTTCCCCCGATTCCGGACCCTGTATCGTCGAAATGATGGGGATGATACGGCTGATTTCAATGTCTACCTTCTGGCGGCGTTCATATGCTCCTTAGGAATTGTCCGCAAATAACTTGGGAATTTTTCCAAATAGAGGTCGTATGATGAGCGTTCTGCATGGTTCGCGTTTGGCAAATTGTTTACGGACAGTGCCTTAGGGCATGCCGCCGGAAGGCCCCAGGATTCCAGGTCAGCTGTCTTGTCGGGACTGGCAGAGACCGTGTGCCCGGGCTGTCCGGACCATGCCACCAAAATCATGCACCGCTGCCTGAGCTGAGCAGGTACGAACAACACTCATTTTGCATGAATTCAACGTTTTCCGCATTCATCCCTCATCAATGCCTGTAGAGCCAGACATATTTTTGCAACATTGTCAACATATTGAAATTATTTGCTTAGTTTTTGGATCATCTCTAAGTAGTCCGGCCGAAGAACATGTTCGCGTTTAAGGTATGCAGATTCATTCTGCTTTCTTTTGACAATGGGGAAACACGCGCTTTGTGCGCATGTCGGAGAAAACATGTCTCAAGGTTTTGAATATTACGGCAAAAAGTACGGCAACTTCGTTGCCTTGGCTGTTGCCCTCATTATCTGGCTCATTCCTACACCAGAGGGGATGAACATAGTCCAGCATAAATTGCTGACCATCTTTGCTGGCTCAGTGGTCCTCTGGATCACGCTGAGCGTGTCCGTTGCCACCAGCAGCTTCATTATCACGGTGCTTTTGTACTTCTGGGTAGGCAACGCCACTGGAGCCATGAAGGACGGTGCCCTCATACACAGTACAAGCTTTGCATTGAGCGGCTTCACCTCGTCGGCCCTGTGGATGCTTATCACTGGCTTCATCATCTCCATCGCCATGACGGAGACGGGCATAGCCA
>CAZJPT010000169.1:0-4278 GCA_964547835.1 uncultured Desulfovibrio sp. | reverse complement strand
GATGAGCGTTCTGCATGGTCCGCGTTTGGCAAATTATTTACGGACAGTGCCTAAGCTCTATCCGTCAAGCCAGCTATGTAGCGCATGCGGCGCTCAGAATCCTCTGGTCAAGGATTCAGCCCAACACAGGTGGACATGCCTTCTGTGCGGGACTGAACACGACAGGGATGTGCACATTGCAAGAAATATATTGCGCGAAGGTTATGCGTAGTGCTGCGCAAAAAAAGGGCAGGACATGCCCAAATCTGCGCTCGTGGACATTGTGCAAGACTTTCGGAAGCGAAAGCCGGGGAGGCTGCGCTGGAAGAAGCCAGAATCCCCTGCCTTTTCGCAAAGAGTGTCAAGCTGCCGTGTGACGAGGCACACTGGCTCAATTGCGGAGTTTTGTCCCTTCAACCAACACAATCCGCGGCGGTTGTGCCGCGAGGAATGATGAACCTGGCGCGCAGCGCAAGGAACCTGCAAGCATGCCCGAAAATCTGCCAGAACTGCCGGAACTTCCGGACGTGAGCAAAACACGCCAGCGCAAGAAGATCGCGTCGTCGGGAGGGCGAGCGCCCTCGCGTTGCGTACGTTTTTTTCTAAACATCATCCGGGTTCTGACCATCCTGGCGCTGGGACTTGCCGCCCTCTTTCTGGCCCTTCTGCTGGTTGTGCAGACCAACGCCGATCGCCTGACCGGTTACGCGCTGGACCATCTGTCCAGAGAAACCAGTGTCCGCATCAATTTCCGCGACGCAGGCATTGATCTTGTCCCTCTGCCGGGTCTGCGCCTCAGCGATGTCGAAGTGCGTCCTGACGAGGAGACTTTCTTTACGGCCAAAACCGTCATTCTGGCACCCAATCTTTTCCTCCTGATCAAGGGCAGCGTTGAACCCGAATTTATTATTCTGGAAGAACCCACTCTTTCAGGCCGTCTGAACATCTCCTTTGACGAGCTGCTGGCAAGACTCACAGACTCTGGCGGATCCAGTGCAGACACAGACAAAGGCTCCTTGAGCATCGCGGAAATACTGCCGCTGCACTGCCGCCTGCGCATCCGCGACGGTCAGTTCCAGCTGATGGACAAAAACAACGCCTGGCTCAAGGTGCTGGGGCTGGAGACACGCCTTTTCTGCGCCAATGCACCCATGTTCAATCTCGACAAGCTCGGCGGCACCATCAGCATACACAGTCTTGAGGCGCGCACACATACCTTTGCGGCCCGTCTGCTGGATTTTTCCTTCAGAGGACAGCTGGCGCCGCGCAATCCACTGACATCCCTGCAGGCTGCATTGACCGCACGCGGCGCCATGACCCCCATGGGCTTTGGCTGCGCAGCCAGCGTCAATGTCAATCTTGCCGATGCCGCTGCGTCGTGGAAGCTGTCCGGCTCCTTTGTTTATGACGGGGTCACCATACCCTGGGGGCTGCACGGCTCGCTTGAAAAGAATGCTTCCGCACATGACTCACCCTGGGCGCATGTCGTGCCCGAAAACCAGGACAGACACAGGCTGTTGCGTCTGCGGTTTGACAGCTTCATCCTTGGCGATGACAGGCTGCGCGTGGACGGACTGTTGAACCCCGACCCCGCAAATCCTGCCGTGTTTGGCCGCGTGGACATCGGACACGTCAGTCTCACCCGCTGGCTGGACTTCGCCCGCGAACTCAGCCCGGGCTTGCAGGTGGCGCTTGACAATATTACCGACGGCTATATCGATTTCGCCATCGATACGAAGGGGCTGTCATGCCCACGCATGCGCGCCAGTGCCGGCGGTGCCGTGTTTGATGGCAAGGGCGGTGTAGCCGACTGGTCACAGCCTGTTATTTACGTAGACATGCTGAGCGACTTTGTGGACCTTGGCAAGGTTATCCCCGAGGCCACAGGCATGACTGTCAAAAAACCAGAATTCGGCCACAAATGTCTCACGGCTATAACTATGGCCGACATCTTCCCGACAGCAGCTGCAAAGGCTACTCCAGACAACACAGGCTCCGGAACTGCTGCGCCTGCGGGGACCAGCCCGGCACAAGGCAGCGGCGACAAGACCAGGAACGAGAGCACAGCCAGGGCCGGGAAGAAGACTGCACAACGCACGCAGAAGGGCAGCATCGCGCCTGAAGAGGACAGCGCATCCTTTTCGTATGACATCCGTCTTGGCGCACGCGCCATCCACTACGGCTATGCCGACCTCAGCAATGGCCATGTGATCATCACGCCCGGTGTCAACAGCAGCGGCGAACAAAGCGCCAGGCTGACTATGAAGGTCGACATGTACGACGGCCAATGTACTGGAACAGCATACTTCAGTGGCGACAAAGAAACAGAATACGAATTTGCCATTGACACGAAAAACGTCAACCTGGGCAAGCTGCGCAAGGACATGCCCTTTATTCCTTCTACGGCCGGTACTGGCCAGGCACAGGTACGTGTACGCTCCAAGGGCAGCGAGATAGACCGCTTCCTGGCCCAGCTGCAGGGCACTGTCAAAGGTTCCTTCAGTCATGTCATCATGACAAAAGACAAGGTCTTCTCTCCCTTCGATGCCGACCTCACCCTCAATCTCGCCTCAGCCAGCTTTAAAGACAATGCCCTTGGACTCAATGGTCGCTGGGATGTGAACTACCGTCATGATGCCGGCTGGGATGCCAGCGGCACGCTGCAGGGCGCCATCTGGTTTGGGGGCAGGAGCGACAGGGCCGGTGTGCGCTTTGACAATGTCACAACAGACATGAAGGCCAAACGTATAGAGCGCCTGGCTTCGTTTCTGAAAGGAAAGGATGTCCCCTTAAGCTTCAAGGGCACGGCCTTCTGTGACACATCACGCTTTCAGGTGGGGGTGCGCGACGTTAAGCTGGAAACCAGCGGTTTGGGCTGTCAGGGCCGTGTGACTGTGCGGGAAAAGGGAAACACCGTGGTCATTGAGGGCTCCCTGTCCAGCGCGCAAGTCAGCACGCCGCTTCTCACACGCGCCATCACGGGCTCAACCCCAAGTGTGCCTGCCATATTCTCGAATCTCGCTTTTACAAACACCGAACTCACAGCCTCGGTCGATGCCGTGCATCTTGAAAAATTCAGCACACGGGTAGACGGCATACCCGTCTCAGGCTCCATCGTCGCAAAAAACTTCTCAGCCAAACCTGCATTTGACTTTGCCCTTAGTCTTGGCGACGTCGATTTGGATCGCTACCTTCCAGCCCAGACCCGTACGCAGACGGAAAAGAAAAAGGACAGAAACAAGGATGAGCAGACCTTCACGGCAGGCGACACAAAATCAGGCAACACCATAAAATCGGCACCCAGGCAACCAGTCCGGGCCGGCACATGGGATTTTTCCTTTGTGAAGAACTACGCGGCCAGGGGAACAATCAAGACGAACGAGCTGCACGTCAGAAAAGTGCATATCCGCAATCTCAGTCTGCCAGTCTCCCTCAATGAGGGGCGTCTCACCCTGCAAAACGCCAGGGGCACGGCCTATGGCGGCCATCTAACCGCATCTGCCACAGTCAACTTCAGCAAGGGCATACAGTACAATACCACCATCCAGGTCAGACAGTTCGAGCTCGGCCTCATGCTGCGCGACCGTGGCACCAGGGGCATCTTCCATTGTCGTCCGGACTTCAAGGCCGAACTGAACTCATCCATGACAGGGCCTGGCCAGTTTACCAGCAACCTCAACGGGCGCCTCTCCTTCACCACTGGCAGAGGGAGCTATCAGCCGAGCGACGAAAACTACAACCCCACTGGCAAAATCATGTATTTCGACCAGGGACGCATGACAGCCAGCATCACCAGCGGCGTGATGCACATGAATGAATTTTCCCTACGCGGAAGCGAGCTGCACCTCACCGGCAGCGGTGATTTCAATCTGCACAGTGAAACCATGGACGCCGAATTCACGGCCGACCTTCCGGGCCTGCCTACGGTCCCTCTGCGGTTGCACGGTTCCTTCAGCGAACCCAGAACATCCATTGGCGGTATGGTAATCATCAACGCCATTGGTTCGGTTTTCAAGGGTATCTTCAGCCTGGTCGGCGACGTGTTCGACGGTATTCTCGGCTTCTTCCAATGATGTGCACATTCAGCATCCTCAGCAGGCACTCAAGTGTGAAGGACAAGCCTGCTGGCACGCAAGGGGGCGTTTTCGGAAGTCAGTGCACATGACGTTGCTCCCTGGCTGTGGCCTTCCTCATACCAAAATTGCACTTGATTTGGGAATATGCACTCCCGGCTTACCACGTTCGTATCCGTTCAGGGGGTAGCAGGAGCCAGCCTAATTGAATGCGAGTTGAGATGGC
>CAZJPT010000168.1:0-4303 GCA_964547835.1 uncultured Desulfovibrio sp. | reverse complement strand
AGCCGAAACCGCAGAGACGGGCCACGTTAGTGGCGCCTGTGTTGTGGCTGCCGGCAGTGCGCGGATCAATGCCGCAGAAAACGCGGGCTATGATCAGGCCCCATGGGCAGGAACCGAGCAGATAGGCGACAAGCGCCAGGGCGATGGCGAACAGCATGCGAAATCTCCTTCGGGAATGGCCACAAAGATCTTTTTGAGAGAGCCCCGCGTCTATAGCGGTTTCAAAATAAGCTGATATATTAACCCAAAGCCAAATTCGGGCTCTAGATCATGCCCAATGAGCGGCGCAAGACAGGCAGTATTCGTTCAGGGGGCAGCAGGAGCCAGTCTCAATTGAGTACAAGTTTCGATGGCCTGACACACTTCAGTTCGGAACAGCGTGAGAGGTCCTAAACGCTCATCGAACAGGCAGCTCTTAACTCCCCTTGCATCAGGTCAGCAAAGGACCACAAATTCAACCTGCAGGTCAGCAGGACCGGATACATGCCCAGCACAGACCACATTTGTCTTCAGCACCCGCAGCTGACACGCACCACCCCCTGAACGGATACGGTATTCTGTATAGTGTCTATGTCAATATGAAACCACTTTGAAGCAGCCGGCTGTCGGGCAGAGATTCAGTCAGTTTCCTGAAAAGAAGCGGCCGGGTCGACGTCTTCGTCGTTCATGGCTTTGACAATGTGTATGTCATTGGTCAAGGGGTTGACCTTCCCCACGAAGACGACGACGCGCGAGCCTGCGCTGCAGCGCTCGTCAAAAAGACGACGCCGGCCCCGCAGGAAGAAGTCGTACTCTGGCAGGGCCACACTGACGCTGTTTTCATTTTCCTCAGTGACCACGCCGTGCCATGGATGCTTGTCGCCTCGCTGTTTGAAGAAGAGCAGTTTCCAGTAACGGGTACGGAAGCGCTGTATCTGTGAGGCGGCGTCTACGGCCATGCGCAGGGGCAGCAGCCGCTGCTTCAGAGTGCGGGCGTCAAAGGGTGGTTCCTTGTCTGCTGCAGCGGCCATGAGCTGGGCCACGTTGACAAGATCAGCGTAGCGGCGCAGGGGCGAGGTTATGGGAGCGTAGGCGTCAAGAGCGAGGGCAGCGTGCCGGTGCGGCTCTGTCTCCAGGCTGGAAGGGATCATGCAGCGCATGATCTCCGTAGTTATGACCGGGTCGGACCACACGCCCGCGTATTCCCTGGGCAGGGCTACATTCTGGGTGCGGAACAAGAGCGGCAGCCGGCGGGCCACAGCCCAGTCTGCAGTCACGGCGCTGGCCAGAATCATCATTTCGGCCACCATGTTCTGGACCGGGCTGGCCACACTGCCCGGGGTGAGATGCACTATGGTGTCCCAGCCACTCCCCTCCAGAATCAGCGCGGGCTCGCGACGCTCGAGGCTTACGGCGCCCCTGGCTATGCGGCTGGCAAGGCGTTTTTCGCCAAATTGCCTGGCCAGGCTCAGGACCGGTGCCCAGGCAGACGTCGCCGGATCGATGTCCTCTGCGCCGTTGAGTACCGCCTGACAGGCATTGTAGCGCAAATTGGCGGCCACCGTGATGCGTGCGACCTCAATGTGGCACTCCCCGTCAATCGAGCCGTCGGGATTAATGTTCTGATGAACAAGCAGTGCAGGCCTGGGCTGTTTTTCCAACAGGCTGAAGGCACCTTTGCCAAGGAATTCTGGCAGCATGTGACTGTCGCCTTCGGGCAGGTAGACGCTCGTGGCCCTGTGCTGCACCAGGTGATCAAGGCGGGAGTCAAAGGTCCAGCCCAGAACCGGGCAGGCCAAGGCTATGGTGATGGAAAAACCGCCGTCATCCTTGGCCTCGATATGGAAGGCGTCATCGATGTCAAGGGTGCTGTCACCGTCAATGCTGACAAAGGGCAGCTCACAGACTGGCAGCGGGGCGCTCTGGGCATGTTCTGCCAGGGCGTACGCTTCATCTGCTGCGTCTGCCCACCAAGTGTCGCCGCGTTCGTAGCCTGCGCGGTCATACCAGAAATTGTAATGGGGTGGAATTTTTCCCCAGGCCATGAGCAGCTGCGCGGGCAGCACGTGATCGTCTTGCAGGCCCTTGATAAGGAGAGGCCATACAGGATCGGGTGTACCCTCCGGGTCGCGCATGCGGGCCAGTATCAGGCTTTCTATGCGATCGCAGATCTCTGCCTGCGGCCAGTCCGCAGGATCAGGAAGTGCGCCACGGCCAGTGGCGGCGTTCCAGAGGGCGCGCACAAAGGGCTGGCCGGCGGCAAGAACAGTTTCGCGCTCCCGCTGCTTGCGACTCTCTTCCTCCTTGATCGTCACTTTTTCAGCATCGTATACCTCGAATCTGGGAGGTACGAAGCGGAAATGGGTGCGGCAGGCCAGCAGGGCATGTCCGCAGGCTGCCGTCAGATCCGCGTCCGGTTCGGATTCCAGCAGTTCGGCGAACCACTGGGCAGAGGCAGCATCCACCTCACCCTGCGCCATTTCCCAGAGCTCCTTTACGTCGATGCCGTCGGCCAGCTCAGCACGTTTTTTGCGGACATTGTCCAGCAGCTTCACCATGTCGTCGCGGCTCATGGTGCTGAAACCCGGAACAGGAGGACTGATCCAGGGGAGAACGCGCGTTGCCGGCAGTTTGGTCTCGCGCCTGTTGTACAGAAACAGACGAAGTTTGCCCCCGGCTTCTTCAAGTACAAGCCCGGTCTGGGGCGAGCTCGCGTCAAAAAATTCAACCAGACAGCCCACTGTGGGGTACTGCACACATGCCGACATACGTTAGGCTCTCCTTTTGCACACAACTGGAAAATTCAAGGCAAGCTATCCTGTTTCAGGGTAGACTGGCAAGTGCACCATGGACGCGGAGACATGGAAAAGCTGACATGGTTTGCCCTGCCTGCTGTGCTTTTCTACCATCAATACTCATCCTTCATACCGCAGGCACTGCCCCTTTTGACAAACACAGTCTCCGGCGGCAGACGGCCACGGCGCCACGCGCAGGGCGTTGACAATGGGGATAATGAAAAGCAGACTGAGCCTGCCGTTTTTTCGGGATGTTTCTTGTCATGCCGGAGCGGCGTGTTTTTCTTCCCAGATGAAGCCGGCACGTCGTTCTGTACCATGGGTGGGGAGAACCATGCCTTGGGTCCTGTCAGCGGGAATATGTGTTAATCCATTGCCATTGCTTCATCTTTACGGCTACTCCCGTGCGCTGTTTACGACGGGACACACTCGCCTGCAGCGGGCAGATGCAGGGGAGCCCTGCCATTGACGGAGAAACACCATGCTCGCCACCCTGCTTGTCTTCAGTGTCGCCAGCCTGTTATTTGCCATAACCCCGGGCCCGGATTTTGCGCTTATTCTGCGCACTGCCCTGGTGTACGGCAAACGCGCCTCCATCTGCGCGTCCCTGGGCATTGGCTGCGGTCTTATGGTACATACGGGGCTGAGCGTGGCAGGCCTTACGGCCGTCATTGCCCACTCCCCTTTCCTGTTTCGCTGCCTGACATGGGCCGGAGCTGCCTATCTGGCCTGGATAGGCTGCAACGCCCTGTTCTTCAGCGCACGAAGGGCCCCTTCCAGGGCAGTAAAAAACAAGGCTGAGGACCGTGCGGCTTTCTCCGTTGCGGCTGTGACGGATCGCGGCGCCTTCAGGCAGGGTTTTTTGTGCAATGTACTCAATCCCAAGGCAATCATTGTCTATCTGACAGTTCTGCCGCAGTTCGTACTGTCTGAGTCTCCTCTGCCGGCGTCTGTGCAGCTGGTCATACTCGGCATCATCATCATTGTGGTGACGGCTGGCTGGTTTGTGCTGCTTAGCCTGTTGTTCAGCAGTCTGCGCCGCTGGTTTGAGGACGAAAAATTCAGGCGCCGCCTTGAACAGCTCTCAGGCATCATCTTTCTGGGCTTCGGGGTCAGACTGATTGTCAGTTCGTGACAGGCCGCACATGCGAATCTATTCGGCTCTACGGGGATAAGTGTTGCTGAATAAATTCAAGTACTTGCATTTAACACGCTGAAATCACTGAAAGAAACAGGGAGTGCCGCATTCCGGGTAGAGTTTTGTATGTTCAGGACGAACATCTAAGCGTATGATTTTTTCTCCTTTTTCGATTTCTGGAGTGACGTTATCCACCAGAGCATTCTTGGCATCCAAAACGAATTCAGCAAGTATGGTATCAGCCATTGTGCCCTCTCTTGTTTGTTTATAGATGGTTGTAACAATAGAGGAAGTACAATGGTTTTTCTAGTCTTTTATGGGTTGATCATAAAAAAACCGACATTGGGCAGAGTGATTTGGATATTTTTCTAGTCATGAAGGTATGAGTATG
>CAZJPT010000167.1:0-4398 GCA_964547835.1 uncultured Desulfovibrio sp. | reverse complement strand
GGTCAATGATTTTTTTTTTTTTTTTTGCTCTCTTGCCGCCAGGTACAACATGACCCTGATTGGCGGCGATCTTTCGCGCTGTGAGCGCATCATCGTCTCCATCACCGTGTATGGCGAGGAGACTGGCGAGGGGGGCTTTCTTATGCGCGGGGGCTCTCTGCCTGGCGACGCCCTTTTCGTTGTGGGAGGCCTGGGGTTGGCCCGGGTAGGCCTGCATGTCATGGAAAGAGAGGGGCGTGAGGCTATGCAGTCCTGGCCAGCCGCCTGCAAGGCCCTGCTCACACCAGAACCTCAGGTAGATGCCGGCCTGATGCTCTCCCGTGTGGCTCTGAATGCGCGTCCGCCTGCCCTGATGGACGTGTCTGATGGTCTGGCGCGGGATTTGCCACGGCTTTTGGGCATGTCAGGCGAGAAGGGGGTGCGCGAGGGAGACAATCCGGGGCTTGGTGCCGAGCTTTTGCTGCCAGCCGGCATGCTTCATCAGGAAGTACTGACCTTCTGCAGGCAGCACGCCCTCAGTCCCGTGCACGAGGCTTTACTTGGCGGAGACGACTATGCCCTTCTGGGCAGCTGCGCACCAGACATGCTCCCCTCATTGCACGCGGCTATTCCCGGTTTCCTGGAGATAGGCGTTGTGACGGACACGGGACAGATCTACTGCAATAAGGAGAACATTGAATATCTTAAGGGGTTTGATCACTTCGGCGCTTGACTGGCAGCTGCGCATGGACGCTGAGAAGCTGGAGGCGAGGGACATGACGAGCAGGGGAGGAGAATGGCTGACGCGGTCGGGATGGACCGCGGAGGCGCTGGAAAAGGAGGGCGTGTGCCTTGCTGACTGCGCTGCAGCGGTGGAGACCATGGTGGCCTGTCTGCGCGACGCCTGGACAATCGGGCTCACACGTGGCTTCAACGGCAACATGAGTCTTCGTCTGGGCTCAGCCAGGGATGCGGATCTTTTGCTCATAACTGGTACGGGCGTGGCCAAGGGGCATATCCGGCCAGGGGATCTGGCGCTGGCACGCCTTGACGGCACGCACGTCCTGGGTGCTGCACTGTCCAGTGAGACTGCCATGCATGTGGCCATTTATGCGCAAAGAGCGGATGCCCGCTGCGTGCTGCATACGCATCCGCTGGCCATGCTTGCCCTGGCAATGCGTCCTGGCATGAATAAAGAGCTGTTTTTGCGCATGCCCCTTGTCGAGTCATCCATATGGCTCCCCAGGCTGGGCTGGGTCCCGCCTCTGGGTGCCGGTTCCAGGGAACTGGCTGAGGCCGTGGGAAGTGCCTTTGCAGTGGCACAGGTCTGTGCAGTCTTTATGGAGGGACACGGTCTTTGCGCCTGTGGTGCGGACGCGTGGGAGGTATTGAGCATTTGTGAACAGCTCGAGCACATGGCTGCGACGCAGCTTGGCGCCCTGACACAGGAAAATGCGGCGCCAGACAGGGACACGTGACATTTGTCTGACGCCTGATGTGTTGAGCCTGGGTGCGCTGTTGCGAGGCAGCGATTGACAGTCCCCCACGCCTGAAGGCGGGAGAGTCAAGCTTCTTCCACCATAGCCGCTTGAGCTTTCCCGGTCGTCCCGGAGGGAGCAGGAACAGAACAGCACCGGAAAGAGAGCGGCTGGCAGCGCTGCGGGCAAGAGGCAGGTGTTTTCATCCACTGTGAGATGGCGGACAGATAGCTTGCCCTATGGCCACATCGGCTTACTGACATGGTGTGTCCAGGCTCAAATCCATGGTTTCGAAGAGTCTGGCCACAATGTCGTTGGAGACCAGCAGGCCCCGGCGCGTGAGGCGCACTCTGTTTTTGTCAGTCACAGCCAGCCCCGTGCTCTCGAGTTCCGCCAGCAGGCGTGCGTGCTCAGTCTTGAACTCACGCCCGGTGGCCGCACTGTAAAGCGCCATAGGCAACCCTTCAATGGTGCGCAGACGCAGCATGACAGTCTCGAAAAGACGATCATGGGCGCTGATCTGCTGTGCACTGTTCCAGAGACTGCCTGTTTGCACACGCTTGCGCCAGCACGCGTAATCAGATGGATTTTCCCTGCGCAGATTGTTCATGGAAGCTACGGCCGCAGGACCGGCGCCTGCGTAGTTGAGACCGTGCCAATAGCCGAGATTGTGACGGCACTGACACCCGGGAGCAGCAAAGTTGGAGATTTCATACTGTGCAAGGCCGTGCGTTTCCATGAACTGGCAGCCCTCAAGATACATGCTGGCGCATTCTTCCTCGTCAGGCAGAGCGCAGGCGCCATGCCACTGCCGTTCAGCCATGGGCGTGCCGTCCTCCAGAGTGAGGGCATAACAGGAGAGGTGATCCGGCTCAAGGTTTATGGCAGCGCGCAAGGTATCGAGCCAGGCACTGGTCGTCTGGCCGGGCAGTCCCCACATGAGATCGATATTGACGCTTGCGCATGGTGCCGCACGCAAGGCCATTCTGGCCTCACGCACGCAGGCTGCGTCGTGGATGCGTCCGAGAAGTCGCAGATCCGCGTCGTGCATGCTTTGTGCGCCCATGGAAAAGCGGTTCACGCCAGCAGCAGCGTAGTCGGCAATGCGACCGGGATCGCGCAGGGATTCGGGATTGCCTTCCAGGGTGATTTCTATGTCTTTGTCAAAGTTGAAACGTTGCGCAGCCCTGTCAAGCACGCGCCCAATGTCGCGGGCTGCCAGAAGGCTGGGCGTGCCACCGCCGAAGAAGACAGACGTGACAGGGCCGGCTGTTCGCGTCAGGGGATCGGCGGCCCACAGTTCGATTTCCTCAAGAAGCAGAGGGATAAAGTCGTCGGGCAGAGGGCCGTTGCCCACGGCCTGTGAAGAAAAGGCGCAGTACAGACAACGCTTTTTGCAGAAGGGAACATGCACGTAGAGCAGCACGGCGTGCGCCTTTGCTACCACGCAGCAAGGCCGCGGCTTAGGCAGACAAGACCGGCACAGCCGATAACCATGAGCAGCAGACGTCGGAAAACGTCCTGCCGGATGCGGCGCGCCACGGGCATGGAAACGAGAATGCCGGCAAATGTGCCGGCAGCGCCAAAGCCGACGAACTTGAAGACCTCGAGATTGTACAAACCGGCCGCAGCGTGTGTCGCTATTGTCATGACTGTCACAATAGAGACAAAAACATTCATTGTTCCCATGGTTTCCAGTTGATTCCAGCCGGCGTACAGGGCGTAAATGCCTACGGGTGGGTTGCCGAAGCCGATGGATGTGTTGACGAAAGCTGAAAAGAATCCGGCCATGCCGCCTGCCAGCCACGAGTCGCCATGCGCTTTTGAGGGACCATGCGCAAACTGCCAGATAACGAAGGCGAGCATGACACTGCCCGCAGCCAGCTGCAGCCCGGAGGCAGGAATGACAAGCAGTACGCTCACACCAGCCAGAGCTCCGGGGATGCTGCCGCAGAACATGCTGCGCATGGAACGCCAGCGACAAAAGCGTCGGTAGGTGACGGCCAGGGTTCCAGCTGTAAAAATGATACAGAAACAGCAGGCAGGAATGAGCAGACGTGCGTCCATAGCCCCTGCAACAATGGGAAGAGCCACCATGGCGCCGCCCATACCGCTGACGCCGTGGACGAAACCGCCTGCAAACCAGGCAATGAAGAAGAGCAGATAGATGGGGTCAAAAGGCATGACGAAAAAAGGCGCCGGTCTGGCCGGCTGGCACAGGGGGGCATTATGAAGCTGAAGACCTTCACATGGCGTGCTGAAACAATAAGGAAGCCGGGACTCGGCAACAGGTATTCTACAGGAAAGCGCAGGAAAAATCTGCATGTGTCAGATAAAGAGTTCTCAATCAGCTGCAATCACCGAAAGCCCCTAAATTTTTGTGAAACTGGAACACTGACGCTCTGAATACACCAATTTTACCTCCAAGTCATTAGTTGGGTATTTTACTGAAATCTTTGGTAAATGCCTTAATTTTTTTTGCATATTTTTCGTAAAAAATGGCAGAATAAATTATTTACTTACGCGCAACCAAGATGGAGGTATTTATGGGTCATATCTACACCGAGCTCCCGGCCATCCCTGTTCCAAATGGGTGCTATGTCAACTGGAAGTCCAGGCAGGTCTCCAAGTACTACTACGTCAACGGGAAACGGCACAGGCATGTCGTTGGCTATGCCACCTTGAGCGAGGACAGCTCACAAGACAAGCTCTTGCCAGCCCACGGCAAAGCCGAAGGTGTCAGCAATCGTGCCTTGAGCGAAGACAACTCACAGGACAAGCTCTTTCCGAAACACCAGAATCAGATGTCCACTTCAGGTGACGCTCCGAGCACTACAGGAGGAGGAAGTGTGCCGGCAAAAAAGGGGAAAAGCGAAAATCTCGATCCCCCAAAAAATACCCCCTCGGACGACGCTTTTGAGTGACCGGCGTTCCCGTTTGG
>CAZJPT010000166.1:0-4425 GCA_964547835.1 uncultured Desulfovibrio sp. | reverse complement strand
CGGCTCATTAGAGCCGCTACCGATAGGAATCCCCCGCCTTCAGGCGGGGGAGGATATCAAGTTTCGGTGTCCCGGCAGGCTACATGACTGATACGTGCAGACGTTTTCTACTTATATCCCTGTGCGGCGGTTCACCGAAAAGACGTTTGTACTCGCGACTGAACTGGGTGGGACTTTCGTAGCCGACGGACATGGCAGCGGAGGCGGCCCCCTGGTTCTCCATGAGCATGAGTCGCTGTGCCTCGTGCAGACGCAGGTTTTTGTGGTACTGCAGGGGACTAAACCCGGTGACGTTCTTGAAGTGACGATGCAGACTGGACACAGACATGTTTACCAGTCTGGCCAGGTAGTCAACGCGCAGAGGAGTCGCAATATTTTTGCGCATGATGGAGATGGCTTCCATTATCTGGTTGTTGAGGGAGCCGGTCCTGAAAAGATTCTGGAGGGCAGCTGCCCGCGGGGTAATCAGTAGCAGATAATGCAGCTCGCGAAAGATAAGCGGCGCCATGACCGGAATTTGCGATGGCTTATCCAGCAGCTCAACAAGTCGCAGCAGACAGCGCATGAATTCAGGCGAAGAGTCCTCAACGTAGGCAGGTTCTCCCTTGTTGCCGTGCGGTCTGTCCTCAGGATTCATGTGCA
The DNA here is from genome assembly GCA_964547835.1 of uncultured Desulfovibrio sp. Lineage (GTDB taxonomy): Bacteria > Desulfobacterota > Desulfovibrionia > Desulfovibrionales > Desulfovibrionaceae > Desulfovibrio. Next base: position 3,783 of record CAZJPT010000166.1, on the reverse strand, counting down.
TCACAAGATCAAGAAGGATTTCACGATCAAGAGTAAAGAAGAACGTCAGAAAAGGCTGCCCTCCCTGAGGAGTCAGAATATAGGACGCGCTGGGCATGTCGACAGCACAGACAAGACACTGATTGGCGTGCACAAGATATTCGCGATGACCGATATTGCAACGCTTGGATCCCTGGACAATAAAGGAGCAGACTGGCTCGGAAAAACAGCGCTCTACACCGTTGTTTGGTATCCTGTGCGCGATACTGAGTTTGGGAATGGCAGTTTCGGCGATGTCAGGACTGGGCATGTGGCGCAGCAGTATCTCTTTAATTGCCTGATTAATTTCATCAATATGCTTGTTGTGTTCTATAGACATGGCTTGTCTCTGATAAAGTCCTTACGTTATGTTTCATACCAATGTTTTTATGATGCGTCAGTCTGGTGTTTAACTCAAAAAGTCTATACGCATGCTACCACCTTTGAATCACGACGGTTTGAGATTAAGAGGAGATCTCAAAACTCTGGATACACCATCTTAACACAGTGCTTTTATGTACAGTCTTGTGCGTTTTGAGACGTCCTCTAAAATACTACAACAATTTTTTGCAATCAGACACGAGCACGCATTGCGACCTTTGCAAGGAAGGCATAGTGAGGCCTGTGTGTACGCACGTGATTTGATGATAAATCGCAAGGCTCTACGGGCATTGATGCGGGCCGGGCATAGTTCTGCCTGCTCATGATGAATGAGATGAAGGAGAACTGGGCCCATGAAGAATGCAGCATAATAATTGGCAAACCTGGCACATCAATTGCTTAATTGCATAAAGGATGCGCTGGGAAATTATTTCTGTGATTTCAGTATATTGAATAGAAGGTGAGCCGTGAGTACAGCCACATCTTACTGGCTTTTGCCAGCTGTTCAGCTTCGGCAGGGTGGCTTGATTTCCGAGGCATGGATTGAGTAGCATCGCCCGCGATGAAGGAGATCTTCAATCTCAAGAAATCCAGAGCTGATCCCGATGCGGACGCTGGCCAGGCAGGATGACTAAACTATGGATAGACAGCATGGCCGACGGCCTCAGAATCGATACACTGGCCGGACTGACACTTCCATACCACCCACGACAGGCCTGAAAAACGCTGCCGGTACGGAAGAGACGGGCATGCGCCTTAACAAGTACATCGCTTCCACGGGCTTTTGTTCACGTCGAGCTGCTGACGAACTCATCAGCGAGTTGCGCGTTACCATCAACGGACGCCCGGCCACTATGGGCGACAGGGTCACGTCCCGTGATGTCATCCGCGTAGATGGAACTGTGATCCGTACTGAGGATGAGGTCGTCTGCCTCATGCTGCACAAGCCTGTGTGCGTCGTTTCCACTGCGCGGGATCCGCAGGGACGGAAGACAGTGCTGGATTTCGTGCCGGATCGCTGGCGACATTTGCGCCTCTACCCTGTCGGTCGACTCGATTATCTGTCAGAAGGCCTGCTTTTGCTCACTAATGACGGTGAGCTGGCAAATCTTCTCACGCACCCTTCCCACAATCACTCCAAGATCTACGAAGTGCTTGTGCGTGGCCAGGTCACACAGCGAGTGCTGCGAACACTGCGTGGAGGCATGACGCTGGCTGAAGGTGACGTGACTGCGCCCTGTCGAGTCGAGGCAGCACCTTGTCCTGATGGAGACACGCTGCTCACCTTCACGCTGCACCAGGGACTGAACCGACAGATACGGCGTATGTGCCGCGACACCGGGCTGATGGTACTTCGTCTGAAACGGGTGGCAGAAGGAGGCCTTCCTCTCGGCAGTCTCGCTCCAGGACAGACACGTCTGCTGGGTCATGCAGAGCTTGATGCCCTGAAAAACAGGCAGTGCGGCGTAGCCAAAGCGGGACGGAGCAGTTAAAATCTCCGCCGCGCACCTAAGAAAGCAGAAGAATAATGAGGCCTTGTCCGTCGAAAGGAAGTTATCCTCACGAACAGATATGCAGGAACAGTGTGTGGATTAGTTCAGCAGGGCACGCAGGAAGTCCTCGGCGTCCTTTTGTATCATCTCAAGGTGATTTTTGTCGATAAAGGACTCGATGTAGAGCTTGCAGATGTCTTCTGTGCCAGAGGGACGCACTGCGAACCAGCCGTCACTGGAAACTACCTTAACGCCGCCGATGGACGCGTCGTTGCCAGGGGCATTGCTCAGGATTGCTGTTATCGGGCTGCCAGCCAGTGTACTCATGCCAACGTCTTCGGGTTTCAAGGACTTGATCCTTTCTCTTGTCGCGGTGTCAGCCGGGGAGTCCAGGCGCTGATAGACGGACTCGCCCACTATGACGCACAGCTTGTGATAGAGCTCGCTGGGGCTGAATCCTGTTTTGGCCATCATCTCGGCTGCCAGGAGGCAGAGCAGCGGGCCATCCTTGTCAGTGCTCCAGGGACTGCCGTCAAAACACAGGAAGGATCCGCCGGCGCTCTCTTCACAGCAGAAGCCGCATTTGCCGCTGGACAGGGGTTCTACAAACCACTTGAAGCCTACCGGGGTCTCAACCACTGGGCGATTGGTTATGGAGCCAACATGATTCAGCGTATCGGTGGTGACCACTGTCTTGCCAATGCCACAATTCTCAGGCCAGTCTGACCGGGTGCGCAACAGATACCAGGCGCAGACCGAAAGATAGTGATTAGGATTCATGAGCCCGTCATGGGTTACGATGCCGTGACGGTCAGAGTCTGGATCGCAGGCAAAGCTCAGATCAAAGCGATCCTTCATGGCCAGAAGACCTGACATGGCCCAGGGAGAGGAGCAGTCCATACGGATTTTGCCGTCTTTGTCCCTGGGGACAAAACGGAAGGTTGGATCTACGTAGCGATTAACTACAGTCAGATTGAGATCGTATTTGTCAGCTATTGGCTGCCACAGCTCAAGACTCGCACCGCCCAGGGGATCCACACCCAGCTTCAAACGGGACGCAGCAATGGCCTTCATGTCGATGATTTCTGGCAAATGATCCACGTAGGCGGCCACATAGTCGTATTCCTCAAGAAGGGGAGAAGCCATGGCTTCGGCATAGGATAACTTTTTTACGCCTGCGTTGCCGGCTGCAAGCAGTTCGTTGGCGCGTTTCTCCACCCTGCCCGTTTCCCTGGTGTCAGCCGGTCCGCCATGTGGCGGGTTGTACTTAAAGCCTCCGTCACAGGGGGGATTGTGGGAGGGCGTAATAATGATGCCATCGGCCCTTTCCTGTCCCTGATGATTACGATTCCAGAGAAGAATGGCATGAGAGACGCAGGGCGTGGCCGTAAAGGCACGGTTTTTCGACACGCGCACACGCACGCCGTTGGCGCAGAGCACCTGCAGCGCAGTGCGGTAAGCAGGTTCCGACAGGGCGTGGGTATCGCAGCCAAGATACAATGGGCCCCGGATATTGTCGGCAGCGCGCAGTTCGCACACTGCCTGGGTCACGGCAAGTATGTGGGCCTCGTTGAAAGAAGTTCTGATGGAGCTTCCTCTGTGCCCGGAAGTGCCAAAGGAGACACGCTGGGCTGGAACAGCCGGATCTGGTGTCAGCGTGTAATACGCGCTGATAAGGGAAGGAATGTCCTCCAGAGCTGCTGGATCAGCGAGTTTGCCGGCTTTATTGTGTAATGCCATAACACATGCCTCCATGAAGAGTATGCAGCGTCCACCCTCTGGTCACTTGACAAGGGCTGTTCAGATGGCTGCCCCGGCAGTCAGAGACAGCAGACGCATTTTCACCCTAGCTGTGATGCCATCTCAAGGACAATGCCACTACGCGGCCTTG
>CAZJPT010000165.1:0-4428 GCA_964547835.1 uncultured Desulfovibrio sp. | reverse complement strand
ACTACCGCAAGACAGAGATAGGTGCTCCTCCACAGCTTCCAGCTCAGGCGGGGGAGGATGTCAATCCCCGCTGCTGTCGTTTTTCTCGTTATTGCGTATGCGCTGCAGGGCGTAAGTGATCTGCCCTGTGGTCAATCCCAGCATGGCAGCTGCGTCGACGCGGTTGCCATTTGTTTTCTTCATGGCTTCAAGCACCATGTGGTCGCGGTACTGTTCCAGCGCCTTATCGATGTTCTGTCCCGAGCCAAGAACAAAGAAGTCGTTCAATGCGGACGATTTTTTAGGTGTGTCGTCGTCCTCCTCGTAATCGTCGTCCTCGTAATCGTCATCACTGTAGTCGTCATACAGATCTTTGGCATCAGATGCGTCGCTGCCGTTATCTTCCCGAGTGTTCCGGCTTTCAGGAGAGAGCATGGACGCAACGAGGCCGTAGTCGCCGTTCACGAAGGGGTTTCTGCTGCCGGCGTAGGGATTTTCAGATCCATCATTGTAGTGCATGGAGTTGGCAAAGCGTCCCTGACGCAATTGCTGCAGTACGTCCTCTCTGGTGATAGTGGACTCACTGTCCGAGAGCAGGCAGATCTGCTGCAGAATGCGGGAAACTTCACGCAGGTTGCCGGGCCATTTTTCGTCCAGCAGGGTCTGCCAGGCGTCGCCGCTGAAATTCCAGCACTGTCCGATCTTTTGCTGCAGGGCCACGAGGAAGCTGCGCAGCAGGTTTTCCCGTTCATCGTAGCTGTATTCGCGGACCGATGGCAGGGTCGTGCTGACGCCGGCGAGACGGTAGTACAGATCTGTCCTGAAGCGTCCGGCGCGCAGATCCGAGAGCAGTGTGAGATCCGACGAGGCGATGATGCGCACACGCACCGTGCAAGCCGGGAAGGGCAGTCTGGCAGGCAGATAGACCTTTGTTTCGCCTACCGGAGCCAGGACGCGCAGCAGCATGCTCTGCTGCGTCGGCGTCAGCAGATTGACGTTCTCGAGGAACAGTGTCCCGGAGCGGGCCTTGCGGAAGGCGCCTTCACGGGGACGCAGGCCGTTGCCGCCGGGACGACCGAAAAGCTCGCAGGCGAACATCTCATCTGTGAGACCGGCGCAGTCAAGGCTGATGAACTTGCCGGTGCGGCCGCTCCATTCATGCAGGTAACGAGCCAGACGGCTCTTGCCAGAACCGGACTCACCAAGCAGCAAAATGGACAGCAACATGGTGGAAACGCGCTGCATCTTCTTGTAGACGGCACCCAGAGCTGAAGATATGAGCGGCGGATCACCTTCCTTGGGCTGCAGCGCAGTAGGTGAAATGCGCGAGGGTCTGCCAATGTTGACAGACTGAGAGCGCAGGTTGGTCTCTTCCTGGATGGCTACGGGCATGTCCAGCTCAAGGGGAACGGATTCCTGCAGATGGAACTGATGCGCACTGGGATGGCCGGCGTCAGAGTGCCTTTTGGAACTTTTGAAGCGGCGCAGGATGTCCTTGGCACGCACGGGTTGCCTGCTGCCCCTGCCGAGAGACATTGTCTTGCGGCCTGAGCGTCCCCTGTTGGGGAGCTTCATTTCCGGCAGTCTGGGGGCTGCGGGTTCATTCTGGGGCAAAAACTGAGTGGCAGGCATGCTCAACGGCACGTCAGGAAGTGTTTCCGGTGTAAAGCCGGGAGCCTGAAGGATGTCCTTCAAGGAGATGGTCAAAACGTCCGGTGCCTTGCCAAGACCGGTAAGTCTTGTCTGCATGAGGGTGGCACCGCGATAGCGGATGGTGGTGAGCAGCAGCATGATGGCGTGTGTAACCGGCGAGCCTGGCGACAGGTGCATGGTGATGCCTGTGCCGTCAGCGGGCAGGTTATACTGACTGATCAGACCTTCCAGGGCCTGTACTGCTGCCTGGCAGACCAGAACGTGGTCCGAGAGGTCCGTAGCGTGTGTACGCTGGATATCCAGTGTTTTGTTCTGCAGACAGGGCAGCAGCCAGGTGCGCAGGGTGTCGAGCACACTCTGATTCTGCGTTGTCAGCAGCAGCACGTGATCAAAGATGGGCATGTGCTCAAGCAGCATGCGGATGGGGCCGGGATTGATGGTGTCGTGACGCAGGGCGGCGCTTATGTCCACCTTGCCTACCCAGCATATCAGGATACGGCCCAGGTTTTTGACGTCCACAGGCGTGCTTGACGAGGCTGAATAGACGCTGTCCGCTCCCTCTTGCTTGTTTGTAGCCGGGTCGTGGTTGCCGTGAAACGCGTTGCGCTGTACCGGGTGCGTGGGAATCCAGAAACCCTCGTCCGGCAGGGGCGTGGCCTTCACTTCGGGAATAATGACGCGGCGGCAGGAACGGAAGAAGCAGGAGATGTTGTCCGGATCGCTGTCGATGACCTTGCCGGGCACAGACGTATCACCGAGAATGCTGGTTTCCACACGACCGTCACCATACTGAACGTGCATTGTGAAGGGGGACGGATCGCCGGAGATGCTGGCGTGCTGTTCCTCCAGAGCTACGTTGGAGAAAACCACCATTTCCAGATCATTGAGTGGTGTCTCGTGCTCCGCACTGCTCGGTTCCACGGCAGGGGGCTCTACCTTGACGGCTTCAGGCGCCTCCTGTTCTTGTACATGCGGACGGGTGGCGTGATTGAGCTTTTGAATGAGCGAAGAGAAGGAGGCACTGGCGCCTTCATCTGTCTCAGTATTCAGCTCTTCAGTGCTTTCTTTCACAACTCCGTTCCTGGCGGGCTTGCGTATACCAAGAGGCGTGATGTCGGTTCTTTTGGCCCTGGAAATTCTGCCCCGGGTGCTCCTTAATCTGGCAGTCAGAACGCCTTCTGTGTCAGATGGAAGCGGGCTGTCACTCTCTTCGCTGTCCACAGGCTCTTCACCGAAGGCTGTCGCTGCGATTTCGTCAGCGTCCGCTGCCTGTTCATCATAAGCGTTCCCTTCAACGTCCGCTGCAGGAGTCTCGGCGCCTGTGTCCGCAATGTCGTGGTCTGCCTTCTCCTCGAGAACAACGGGCGAGTTCTCTTCGACAGCAGATTCCGGAGCCGGAACGTCCATGGAAACCAGAGTCGTCAGAGTCATGGCCTGTGACTGAGCATCCGGAGTCTCGTCCAGAGTCGGCGTGTCATGGGCGACAGCCTCGTCTGCGCCAAACGGATCCGTCACAGCCTTTGCCTCCTGCGTGGCACTGGCGTCGCCTGCGGCAGATGCTGTATCCGCACTTGCTGTTGAGGCGCCGGTGTCAATGGCTGTGTCCTGGAATGCAGCATCGTCTTCTGCAGCCGGATCGCTGTCAATGATGGCACCAAGCAGCGGCAGCCCATCCTGGGAAATACCGCGGGTGCGCGATTTTGCAGTCTTTGTTGCAGCTTTCTTCGCCGTACTTCTGGACGAAGTTTTTGTGGCAGACTTTTCAGACGTTTTTTCCGTGGCCCTGGAGGTTCGCGTGGTCTTTTTGACCGTGCTGCTCCCGTTCTCGTCGCTTGTCTTTCGTTTGCTTTTAGTTGTTCTGGCGGGCTTTTCCGCTTCCTGTTCGCTGACAGAGGACGCGGTCTCCTGCATCTGTGCAGGCTGAAGTACAGCAGTTGATTTTTTTTTGCTGACGCGTCTGGTGGGTTTTGCCTCGGGAGTGGACTCTGGGGAGAGATCGTTTTTAGAAGCCATACGATTTCCTTCGATCAGATGATGGCGCGGCGTATGCCGCACTTCGTTTGCGTGATTTTTTCTATCTCCGGAAGCTGTGTTTTTTTTTGCTGTGTCGGTCCCGTCCGGAGAATGTAAGCCATGCAAGGCACAGGACAACAGAAGACAACGACGCAAGCGCGGAGAATGCCTTGCGACGTGTGCAGTGAAAACGAATTCAGGAAGAAAGGTTATTTCGTTTCTTCACGTCGCAGACAAGCACTGCGCAATGCCGGGACAGCCCTTCATGCCGACTGCAGGCGACGCAACGTGGCCTAGACGCCGGGGCTTGGACGGTCAAGAAACGTATACTTCTGAAAAGGATATTCAGAGGAGATCTCAAAACTCTGGATACACCATCTTAACACATTGCTTTTATGTACAGCATTGTGGGTTTTGAGATGTCTTCTCAATACATGATTTTGAGCTGCAACCGTATCAGGCGCATGCAGACAGAGCGTTCTGTCAAATAATAAGCGGCACTTTCGTCAATGCAGCAGCAGAACCCGCGTGTGACGAATAAGCAAACGATACTCGCAATGGATTACGCGAAACTGCCGTCGAAACGCTCGTCATGACACAGTCTCCTCTTTCGCGAAAGCAGGGAGAATGTGTGCTCAGACTGTTGTCATCTTGTACATGTTGTGGTTGCTACAAAACATAATTTTCCAAAAAACGCAAGAGCAGGACAAGGGGGAAAGTATGAAAACATTTGGCTCTACGGGGGTAAGTGTTGCTGAAAAATAAAACCAACTACTTACATTT
>CAZJPT010000164.1:0-4462 GCA_964547835.1 uncultured Desulfovibrio sp. | reverse complement strand
TTTTAAATTTTTTTGTTGAACTCTTTGAAACTCACCCTACGTGCGTGGGCCGTGAGAAGAGTGCGAAAGACATTTCTCCTTAAGTCTGGAAAAGGATTCTACACTCTAGCCAACAGCGCCTCTGCTGGCAAATGCGAGATTATTGCGGGACAGATCGGCACTTTGGAAACAGGTGGTCCTAGAAAGAAGGGAGAATTTTTAGGTTTCTATGAGCGTGTGCGTACAGTTTCTAGGAAAATTCACGTCTAAGCTATGGACACGACAGAAGATTTGCGCCCAGTCCATTGAGCGGAAGCAACCCGATATCTTCTGCTTCACCTTGCCCATTCGGATGTCGCGTTCGGCCTGATTGTTTGAGAAGGGCACTTCCGGATGTGTCAGGAACAGAAGCACTTCCTCCTTATGTTCCCTTAACCGGTCCAGCAGGCATCTGGATTTGCCTCTGGCTGGTCGGCCCCTTTTGCCCTTATGTGGTGGCGGCTTGGCACACTCCTGGTCGCCGGCCGAGATAATGTCGTCGTATTCACGAAGTGCGGCTTGCACTTGTTCCTCTGTCAACGCCCCGTCTTTTCGGCTCTTGTTGAGCCGTTTGAGCAATTCCTGCATCCGAACGGGCCATTGACTGCCGTCACGTTCGTGGCACCCTTCAAGTTCCCGCAGCACGTGGACATTACAGACGGCATGCTGACAGGGATATCCCCGATACAGGGCCCGGAAATCATGTACAGCAATACCCTGATACAGAGGGAGGATACCCATGGCTTCCATGCCCTGAGCCCCACGTTTTTCGTGAGGTATGTACTGGGTGAGCTTGTCGCTGGACGCTTTGTGCAGCCATATGTTTTCCACCGATACAGCATTCCGCCTCTTCAATATGGTTCACCGGGGAGCGAAGCAGTTTGAAGCAGTTCCAGCGCTCAAACACTTCCAGCCTGCGGCAGGCATCGAGGAGAAAATATCGACCCCTCGGAAATGGGGATCCCGGCCTGCATCTCTAACGATATTCGTTTGAAGGCAGTCCCCGGAAAAGCGCTCTGTCAGCAGTGACGTTTTTCGGGCACAGGCCTGCGTGGGCTGCAGCCACAGTCGCGTTACGGCTCGGGTGGCCACGCTGGGGCCACCAGAGCATCAGACAGTGGGCCATTGAAGACATTGTCATGCGGGCGTTTTTCCTGCGCACTGTTGTGCGTATCATGCTGCCGCAGCGTTGCGGACGGTGCCTGTTCATCTCCTCGTTTGCTGATGCTCCGGCACATGGACAAGGCTGTAACATAGCTGCCAGGGCAAGGCGAGACGCTGTTCAACAGTGCGGGGCTGAAGATGGGCACGGCATCGCAGCCTGCCCCCTGCGTCTGGGCTGGCTGGAAACGGGATGCGGCAAGGAGTTTCTCACCGGAAAAGGTCTTGTGCGAAAAGCTTGTACCTGCTGTCAGACTGATGGCCCTGGACCGGGTGGGGAGCTGCATCGTCCATATTCTCTTCAGAGAAGCAGCCTCTTTCAACGCCACTACGCTGACCATGGATGGTGGTTTTTCACGGGGCTAGAAGAGCCCCGTCAAAATCCGTTGAGCCACTATCAGTGGCTGTGGGAAACATGGTTGTAGTGCGCGTGTCCGTCTGGAGCAGAAGACAGGATGTTGACGCACACACTTATGATCTGGGCTTCGGGAAACACAACCGTCCCATTCCAGAGAGCAAAAAACAACGGGCTCCCGCAAAACGGAGCCCGCTACACAAAATCTGATCTCTTGACACTTCCCGCGCTTGAAGGCGAAGGATTCTCGTTTTTTCCCGGCGCAGCCTCTTTGGCTTGCGCCTCCGAGAGCCTTGCATGATGTTCACGAGCGTAAATTCGGGGATGTCCTGCCCTATTTTGAATTTTTATGCAAGAACAAGGTGTTCCGCTTGAGCGGAAGCGGTGTTCATCTCCTTCGCCAAAGCAAAGGGATGTACGCCGCACTTGCAGGAGGATTATTCTTCGCCCTCTGCCTCACCCTGTTTGCCATGTCCTTTCAGGCCGTACAAGGTTGTGGAGCCTGAGGACCAGTATTCCAAGGTGCCTTCTTTAACGAGGTCGTTGATGATTTTTTTCACTTCACGCGGCTTCTTGTCAGGGAAAAGTTCCAAGAAGTCCTTGAAATAGTGCTTGGACTTTGTTTTTTCCTTCGACTTGATATATTCGACGATAACTTCTTTTTCCTCGGCCATAGTTCACTCCATGCATTTCGTGACGGCGGGCGTCCCGCCGTCACGAAAAAACGGGTTAGAATTTAAACTGCGTAGTCTGACGCCAAGTGTAGTACGCCGGGTCACGGAAATCATCAATCAAATGATGCGTGAAAGTCAAGCCAGTGAGCTTGAAGAAATCCTGCCAGCCCACACGCTCGGCCCAGTCGCCCAAACGCTCGTATTTGCGAGCGTGCTTGGCGTAGGTGTCAACGATCTGGCGCACAGTGGCGGTCAGGGAGGGCCAGCGCGGCGTCTCGTTGGGGATGTAGGCGACGACGACCTTGGAGAACTTGGGGAACGTCATGCGGTTGGAGACTTTGCCACCAACCATAATGGCGATACCGTCGCCTTCCTTGTCGGCGATGGGAAGAGCCGGGCACATGGTGTAGCAGTTGCCGCAGTACATGCAGCGGTCTTCCTTGATGGCGATGGAGTTGACCTTGGCACCTTCGAAGTCCACCTTGGTCGGACGTACGGCGGCACAGGGGCAGGCGGCGACAGCCAGCGGAATTTCGCACAGCTTGTCACACCACTTGTGGTCAATCATGGGCGGTTTGCGGTGGATACCCACAAGACCGATGTCAGAGCAGTGCACTGCGCCGCACATGTTGATGCAGCAGGCCAGAGAAATGCGCAGCGGAGCCGGCAGGCGCATGGAGCGGAACTCTTCGAACAGTTCGTCCATGACGACCTTCACGGGACCGGTGGAGTCAGTGGCCGGGGTGTGGCAGTGCATCCAGCCCTGGGTGTGCACGGGGTTGCTGATGCCGGCGCCGGTGCCGCCTACGGGGAACTTGTAGGAGCCGCCAGCAAACTTGCGGGAATTGAGGTCGTCACGCAGAGCCTTTGCGGTCTCCAGGGACGTGGTCATGAACTCAATGTTGTTGCGGGTGGTCCAGCGCACAAAGCCATCACAGTATTTTTCGGCGATATCGCAGACTTCGCGGATGGATGTGACGGACATGGTACGCGTGCCGGCGCAGCGGATGGTATAGACCTTGTCGCCGGACTCGGCCACATGCATCAGCATGCCGGGCTCAAGAATTTCATGATACGCCCACTTGCCGAAGTTTTTGGCAATAACGGGCGGGAAGAAACTGTCATACTTGCGGGGGCCGATATCAGTGATACGGCCTTCCATGGGTTTATCAGGATTATATCCAGAAGAAATAAAAGCCATTGCTTTTTCCCCCTCAAACTAGCGCTGATGACGAGAACGGTAATCGGCCAGGTCACGCTTGAAGCCGCCAGGCACTTCCTCTTCCTTGAAGAAGATATAGGGATTGGCGCGGGGCTCGGTCACGTGCAGGGCTTCAGGCTCAATTTCTGTCACGTCAAGCAGTTTCTGGAAGGAAGCACGCTTCATGAGTTCGCCAAGACGCTCGCGGTTCTTGCCTTCCTCAATCCACCAGTCCCAAATCTTTTCGATGATCTCCTTCACTTCGTCGTAGGGGGATTCCGCCTTGACGAAGGGAACGAGCAGGGAGCCCATCTGAGCGCCATCAACGACGGGGGCCTTGGCGCCGCAGAGGATGCTGGCGCCGCGATCGTCGCCGATGCGCAGGGCGCGCGGCATGGTGTCGATGCAGTGCATGCAGCGGGTGCAGTTGGGGGTGTCAATGGTCAGCTTCTGGCCGTCCCACTTCATGCAGTGGGTCGGGCAGCGATCGATGACTTCAGCCTGGATGTCAAATTTGCCCCAGTCACGACCGGCATGGGCGCCGGCGTTGGGAACGTACTCGCCGCCAATGTACGCCTTCACAGCGTCCTGGTCGATCTTGATGTCGTCACGCCAGGTGCCGACCAGAGCGAAGTCGGAGCGGGCCATGGCGCACACGCAGCCATTGGGGCAACCGTCAAATTTGAACTTGAACTTGTAGGGGAAAGCCGGGCGGTGCAGCTCGTCCTGGTAATCCTGGGTCAGCTGATAGCAGCAGTCCTGGGTATTGTAACAGGCGTACTGGCAGCGGGACATGCCCATACACGCGGCAGGGGTACGCAGGTTGGAACCGGAACCGCCAAGGTCATTATTCATCTCATGGGTCAGCTGATAGAAGATTTCCTCGAGCTGAGGCGTTGTGGTGCCAATGAGAACGATGTCACCGGTGGAACCATGCATATTGGTGATGCCCGAACCACGAAGATCCCAGATGTCGCACAGCTGACGCAGGAATTGAGCACTGTAGAATTTGACCGAGGGGTGGGCAACACGCCTGGTGTGGAAGTGTGCTAC
>CAZJPT010000163.1:0-4479 GCA_964547835.1 uncultured Desulfovibrio sp. | reverse complement strand
CTACCGGCAAATGATGCAACCACTCGGGTGCAGTTTGTAGTTCTACTTTTAGCCATCTCTTAGGGTATAGTCGTAAAGTTTTGGAGAAGATCTCAAAACACGCAATGCTGTACAAAAAAGCAACGGGTTAAGATGGTGTATCCAGATTTTTGAAATCTCTTCTAAATCGATAGCCTGGACATCATACTGAAAGAGCGTGTCTCTGAAATTTGTCGACCATATAGCTTCGATCTGGTGGAGCGTGAAGTCATGCAGACTATGTTCATCTGCTGATTGAAGTGCATCTGCAATTCGGCATACACAAAGCAATTAAACAGATAAAAGGCGTAACCAGGCGACTGTACTCAAAGCGCTGCCTGCGGCAATGACGCTTGTCTGAATGTCTGCTTCAATGTCGCCCATGTCCTGCAGCTGTCCACGTCAACAGGCGTTCCGGTGCTGATACAGGACACCTCACCCGGAATGGTGAACCAGTTGTACTCCCAGCCGCCATCAAGACCAGCACCCCAGAAGGTCATGCTGCTTATTGTCCAAATTTGTGGCAGCTTCAGAGGCCATTTTGGCCATCTGCGACACAGCACCCGTCATGGCAGGCGCAGGCGCCCATGGGTTTGGCAGCAGCTCTGCGATCGTTGTCCTGACAGCTGCTGACACACACAAGGGCGGTGTCCTTGACTGTCCGTACTGGCTATCCGTGATAATGACCTGATTGAATACTTGACGGGATTGTGCGGCAACAGGAACGGGCACCTTTCGTGAAGAACTCTGTCTTCGCGAAAAGTGCCCGTCCAGATTCCCGGTCAAGGCGACTCAGCTGACCTTTGTCTTTTCCGCAGTCAGAGCTGCGACGCATATTTCGTCAAGGGAAGGGTGGGCAAACATGAGTCTGTCTACGCCTGCGGCGTCGCAGCCATCACGCACAAGCATCATGGCGACGTTCACCAGCTGGGAGACGTGATGTCCGATGGCAGCCATGCCGGCCAGGCGGCCGTCGTCCCAGACGGCCTTCACAAAGCCGTGAGTGGTGCCCCACGACTGGGCTATGGGGTTGAGGCTCATGGGTACTCTGGAAACGGTCACAGCCGTTTTGCCCATGGCCAGCAGAGAGGCTGCGGTTTCGCCTGCGCGCATAATTTCCAGGCCGTAGTAGCAGGAAGGCACCGGCCCCTGGACATAGGGCCCCTCCTCCCTGCCGAGGATAACAGCGGCTGCGTAGCGCGCCTGATGCTCAGCGGCATGGGCCAGCAGGACACGTCCGTTGATGTCCCCTATGGCATAAATACGGGGGGCAGCCCGCAGACAGCTGTCGGTTTCCACATATCCCCTGTGATTGAGAGACACGCCTGCAGTCCCGCAGCCAAGGCCATCGGTATTGGGTCTGCGCCCGGCAGCCAGCAGGGCTTTTTGTGCTGTAAGGATGCGGCCGTCAGCCAGGGTCAGCTGTGCCTGGCCGTCTGCACTGGCCAGGGATTTGGCAAAGACACCCTCGATGCAGACAATACCGCGTTTTTTTAGAATTTTGCGCAGTTCATCGGCAATGTCAGCGTCTTCCAGAGGCGCAACATGAGCGGCACCTTCAACAAGAGTCACCTCTGAGCCCATCTCGGCGAAGAAATGTCCAAGCTCAAGGCCAATGGCGCCGGCACCTATGACAAGCAGACTTTTCGGGATGGTACTCAGTTGCAAAAGGCCGGTGCTGTCAAGAACAGCGTCACCGTCAGGCGCCATGCCCGGGAAGGTGGCGTTGGAGGATCCGCAGGCAAGGATGATGTCGTCCGCGTCAAGTTCCAGGATGCTCTCACCGGCATGAACGCGGACACGTCCGTCACCGGCAAGGACGCCACGCCCCTGCACGAGCTCAATGCCCATGGCTGCCATGTTTTTGCCCAGAGTCTGGCTGGATCCCTTGAGAAAGCGGGCAATACGCGCCTGCAGTGCGGAAAAGTCCACCTTGATGTCTGCCTTGAGACCGCGCAGGCGTTCCTGCGCCCGCGCTGCTTCCCCCGGGGCTACGGCGCCAAGCAGCATCTTGGTGGGGATGCAGCCGCGGTTGAGGCACGTGCCTCCCCATTGCGTGTCTTCGACAATGGCCACCTTTTTTCCTCCGGCGGCCAGAGTTTTGGCGGCGGCGACGCCGCCCGGGCCCGCGCCGATAACGATAACATCATAATGCATGGATTTTTCCTTCGTGCGAGGAGCAGGGCGTGTCTGCCCTGGCTTGTCTGCGTGCAAGGCACGCAGCGTGTCAGATGACCTCCCTTTTGTCATCCCAATCTCAATATCTGCCTGCAAAGCCAGACGAGAGGCCCGGGAGGAGCGTGAAGCAGGAGGGACATGGCCCAACGTCAAAAACTGCGTCGTCATGGTCGCGTAATGCCGCGTCTGCCAGCTCTCTGCACATAATGTCAGGGGTGCTTTATCCGGCGCGGCCTTGCTGGCTTAAACCTCGGAAGGTCCTGCATAATGCCCATGAGCGCAGCTTATGGTTCGGGGGCATGTCCTGCCCTGCACCGCATCTGCATGCTACAGTGAACAACTGTCCAAGACAAATACAAAAAGCGGCTTGCCGTCCCATTGCTCAAGCAGGGGACCCGTATGCCGCCTTTTGATAAATGGTGTCTTTGCGGGCAGCGCCAGTGTCCGCAAAAAGCCTCACAGCCCTGGTGCCCGCACCGCAGCCGCTTCCTGTGCCGGGCTGTCTGCGCAGCTCGTCGCATGTCGGGTCGCATTTTCGTCACGCACCACCGAACGCGTCTCATCGTTCCTGACCAGGCTCTCGGTCAGATGCGTCAAGGCGTGTTCCTCGGCCTCGAGCTCAGCTTTGTAGGCGTCGGCAGGCACAAGGCGTCTGCCTTCAGGCAGCAGCAGGGCAGCGTTGCGCTCAAGGCGTCCGTCGCGCAGCTGGAAAAAGCCGGTGACCCAGCCCGACGGGCTGCGTGTCACCATGGCCTGACTGCAGCCGATATTGGAGCGTCTGCTGGCAAGGGGACTGCGTCCCTGGGAAAAGGCCAGGTAGAGCATGTTGCGCACCTGAGCCACGGCAGCGCGCTCGTGCCTGTCGCGCTCAGGCTGTACCAGGGAAAGGGAAACAGCGTGACAGCGGCCGGGCAGCACATCAACCCTGGTGATGCCGCGCTCCCTGGCAAAGTCCTGGTCAAGGCCAAAAATGTACGTATCAAGGATGTGTCCGGCCCGCTGGGCCGGCGTCACGGCCTGCTTCCCGCCAAATTCCCAGGGACGTACTCGCCAGGCGGCGCAGATGCCGTCGTCGTCATTCAGGAAGCGGATGATGCACTCCGGGGAGACGGCACTTGCATGTGACTTTGCGAAGCGCGCGTCGGCAAGAAAGTTTTCCAGAAAGTCCCGTCCGTCGCCGAAGCTGTCCCGCAAATCAAAGGCATGATGCTCTTCCGCATGCCAGGTAGTAACCGAGAGGGAACCAAAGCGAGCCAGTGCGTGTATGTCCCTGGCCGCATTCCAGGTGTCAACAACACGGCCTGCCGCCCTGGAGCAGGCCTTGAAGAAGTTGTCTTCGCCTTCGTCCGCTGCTTCGCGCACGGTTTTGGCAAAGACGCGGAAGTAATCTGGAGCCTCTGCACAGTCACTGCGCTGCAGGGAGACATTGACAGTGACGGGCCTGCTGCATTCGATGTCACGGACAGGCTGAATTATGGCGCCATCCTTGTCCGGTCTTGGGTTGTAGGGCGTTACCCAGGCACAGCACAGCTGCGCGTAAGGCTCTTCTGAGCCGGGCCTGCGGCTGAGGCGCTGAGCGCCGTATTCATCGAGCAGGGGCCGGGCCCTGTCCAGGCGCCATACGGGCCTCATCTCCTCGTCCAGCAGTTCGGGACGTCCATCCGGGCAGATGCCGGACAGCTCGTTGCGCAGGTCCTCGAGCTCTTTGCGTGCCGGGGAAACAGCGCGTCCGCTGTCCTCACGCTCCTCCTCGTCGGTGCTGAGTCTGGCCATAATCTTCTGGCCTGAGGCGAGGCTCATGCCCCACACTGCGGCGCAGATCTGTTTTGGGGTGCCGTCCTCGCCTGTTATGGGGTATCCCTCATCGTCTTTGGCAGTGTCGAACCAGAAGCCGTCCACACGCAGGGCCAGAGTGCCGGGTCTGCGCTGATACAGGGGAACTCTGTCTGGCAGCGGTGAATGCGCGAAACGGCGGGCAAATCGGACGCGGCTCGTATCGTAGGGAAGGTACATGGGCTTTTCTCCGGGCGCGTTTGCTGCGCCTGTATGGCTGTTCATGTTGGAATATTGAGGCGATTGTCAGCGCAGACTCGGCAGGTCGCTGTATCCGGGCAGGTTGCCCTTGAGGCGCGTGCGCCAGGTGCTGATAACTGTCTGCGCGTCAGGGTTGGTCACAGACACATTGGCCTTGACCAGGGCACTGGCCTGCGCACTGGCTCGCGAGCGGACGATGCCCGCCTGGGAAGCTGCCCAGGATGATGACGTGCCTGCTACATAGGAACA
>CAZJPT010000162.1:0-4480 GCA_964547835.1 uncultured Desulfovibrio sp. | reverse complement strand
CAGTCGTTCGATATGGGGCTAGCCAAAGTGGTGGTCAAAATCCTATCTTTAGGCTTTAAGGACATACTGTCCCGCGGCATGGGATGCCGCATTCGGGGCCGCGCCCCAGGCGCCAGTACGCTCATGGCCGGGCTGTACACTTGTAGTCCGGAGATATTTTTCCAAATTGCAGAGCGGGCAGCGGCCTCGGACAGATTGATGTAATAACTTGATATAATGTAATTTTTGCAAATGGTTTCGGATCAGCTCCTCATTTCGCGACACTTGCAGGAGGAGGCCTTGTGAGCTAGTATCCGCCCAGATGCTACCCGCGGTATGGACCATGGTCTGTTCCGCGGTATATCTTTCTTGGGATACGGTCGGAGTACACCGTGTCCCGGCAAGGAGTCCTGCATGTCCCAGCAGTCGGCCATGACGCCCATGACGCTGCCCGTCAGCGCAGCCTTCACGAGCCCAGCTGCGGCGGCGCTCTATGATGGCGCTCCGCGCCCGGCTACCGCATATTCGGCTGGCACGGATCTGCGCGCCTGCCTGGAAGAGGAAGAGCTTCTTCTGGAACCTGGGGCGCGTGCAAAGATACCTTGTGGCGTGCGTATTCAGCCACTGCTCCCGGGCTGGGCGGGTTTTATTCTTTCCCGCAGCGGTCTTGGCGCCAGAGACGGTATCACCGTAGCCCAGGGAGTTGGTCTGGTGGATCCGGATTACACAGGAGAGCTCATTGTTTATCTGCTGAACACATCCGCCGAGGTCCGACGAATTGGCAGAGGCGAGCGCGTCGCGCAGCTGATTTTTCTGCCCTATGCGTGCCCCGACTTCCGACTGGTTGACAATTTGCTGACCACAGAACGCGGAGACGGCGGCTTCGGACACACCGGGCGCTGAGACGCCCCCAATCATATATAAGGTATTGTTGTCATGTCTCAGGCTTTTGACTCCATTAAGGAAAAGGACGCAGCATACGTCATGCAAACCTACGGAAGGTATCCCTTTGCCATCACGCACGGCAAGGGCAGCCGTCTGTGGGACGCAGACGGCAAGGAATATGTGGATCTTCTGGCAGGTATAGCTGTCTGCGGTCTCGGGCACTGCAACGACGAGCTGTGCGAGGTTCTGGAAACGCAGGGACGCCGCCTCTGGCACGTCAGCAATCTCTTTTATCATGAACCGCAGCCCGAACTGGCCCGCCGCCTGATACAGACAGCGCATTTTGAGAAGGCATTTTTTTGCAACTCTGGAGCTGAAGCCAATGAGGCCCTGATCAAGCTGGCCCGCCGCTACATGACCAGGGTCCTGGGGAAAAAGGACGCCTATAACATCATCACGCTGAAAAGCTGCTTCCACGGCCGTACCCTTGCCACCCTGGCGGCCACTGGCCGCGAGGTACTCATGGACGGCTTTACGCCTCTGGCCGGTGGTTTCAAGCAGGTGCCGGCCGGCGATCTGGACGCTCTGGCTGCGGCCATGGACGAGCAGACATGCGCCGTACTCCTGGAAGTGGTGCAGGGCGAGGGCGGCGTCATTCCGCTGGCTCCCGACTATGTGCGCGGCGTCGAGAAGCTCTGCCGGCAAAAGGGAGTGCTCTTCTGCTGCGACGAGGTGCAGGCCGGCATGTGCCGTAGCGGCAAATTCTGGGCTTTCCAGACCTGCGACGTGAAGCCTGATATCATCAGCATGGCCAAATCGCTGGCCAATGGCCTGCCCATGGGCGGTATCATGGCGACCGGGGAAGTGTCCCAAGCCTTTGTGGCCGGCACGCATGCCACCACATTTGGCGGTTCACCACTGGTGGCTGCAGTGGCTGCGAAAACCGTGGAAATTCTGGTGCGTGATCATTTGGCCGCACGCGCTGACAGACTGGGATCTGCTCTTATGGCCAGAGCCAGGGCCTGGCAGCAGGCTCATCCGAACACAATACGGGACGTCCGCGGCAAGGGGCTGTTTATAGGCATCGAGCTTCCCGGAGCGGGAAAACGCGTGTGGGAGGAACTCTTGCGGCGCGGCTATATCTGTAATCTTTGCCACGAAAACACACTGCGTCTGCTGCCTCCTCTCGTGGTGACTGAGGAAGAGCTGAACGGCTTCATGGAGCAGCTTGAGAACATTCTTTCAAGGCAATGAAGACAATCGTGCGGGGCCGGGCTCCGGTGCCGCATCGCGACAATCAAAATGGACAGGGAAGACCGGCAAATAGGTCTTCCTCTTCTTTTTTTTGCCAGCGGAATCTCCCCTGGTACATTTAAGGAGTGCTCATGGACGATCTAGATATGGCAACCGAACTCGAACGCCGCGACCGGGAAGAAGCACTTTCCCGGCTGCAACACGGCATGCTGCAGTGCGGTCCGGAAATGATTAACGGCGTGGCCTGCTGTAGAGAATGCGGTGAACCTATTCCCCAGAAGCGTCTTGAGGCTCTGCCGGGAGTCGCTTTGTGCGTCAGGTGTCAGGCTGAACGCGAGGCGCGCACAAGGTAGGCCCGGCAGGCAGAGGGCAAGAAAAGGCGCGGGATCTCTTCCCAGACTCCCGCGCTTTTGCTCCTGGAATATGACTGTCTGACACACCCCGCCTGAGGGCGGGGGGGCTCGAGCTTCTTCCACCACAGCCTCTCTGGCTTTCGCTTCCAATGGCCTTACAAATTTCCGTGAGCGTAGATTCGGTAACGCGAGAGCGGCTTATATCCCCATCGCCAAAGCGAGGGGCTTTACGCCGCATCTGGTAAAGGCCCTTTGTTCAACAACAGGGATATAATCCACCTGGAGGAGGCATAGCCACAGACCGCCGTGCACACAGACTTGCAAAAACTTTGATAATCCAAAAAAAATGCGAAAATTTTAGTGGCAGTGAGTATTCCCCGCCTTAAGACGCAGGGAGCTGTCACGCAACATGATTGCCGTCTGCGCCATCCGGGGGGCCATTGTCTTTTCTGCTCGTGTCATCCCCACGGTCGGGCATAAAGATCGTTCTCTCCTTTTCCACAAGACGCCGTGCCAGTGCGTCAAGATCCGGCTCATAACGCCCTTCCTCAAAAGCCCTTGCCAGCTCCTGCAGTCGTCGCATTCTTTCTTCGGAATTCGGACGTGCGGCCTTGTCGGGCATGATTTGCATGCGCAGATCCCCTCCCTCAGCGAATGAATCCACATTCTTTGACAATGCTCAGACACATGTCCGCCTTGTTCAGTGTATAGAGATGGATGCCCGGGGTGCCGCCGATAAGCAGCCTGGATATCATGTCTACGGCAAAGTCTACGCCGCGTTTGTATACTTCCGCGGTGCCGCCGGTCCTGTCCGCCTCCTCGAGCTCCAGGAAAAGCTTGCCGGGAATTGACGCGCCACACATGGAGAGCACGTGGCGCAAGGACTTAAAGCTCTGGATGGGCAGAATGCCGGGAATGACGGGAACGTCGCAGCCCTTGGCGCGCAACCAGTCTGCAAGTTCAAAGTATTGCCGGACGTCAAAAAAGACCTGGGAGATAACAAAATCTGCGCCGGCGCGGATCTTGGCCAGGGTGAAGGCCCTGTCCTCGGCGTAAGACCGTGACTGCGGATGCGGGCTTGGATAGCCAGCTACAGCGATACCCATATCCTCGGCCTGCAGTCGGATGTAGCGCACAAGATCGACGGCGTATTGAAAAGGACCGGTCCATTCAAACGGCGTGCCCTTCGGCGGATCGCCCCGCAGGGCGAGCACGTTATTTACCCCCGCATCCTGCAGTTGCCCCAGATACTCAGCCAGCCCCAGCACACGCGCGTTGACGCAGGTCAAGTGACTCATGACTGTCAAATCCATGCGGGCCAGTCTGGTGACAATATCGAGCGTACGATCCTGCTTGCCGCCTCCTGCGCCATATGTCACAGAGGCAAAGAGCGGATCCGCCGTCCTTAATTTCTCGACAGTAGTGAAAAAGTCGCCGAGCTGCGACTGTTCAGCGGGAGGAAAGAATTCCATGGAGACAAAGGGGCGTCTGTACCCCCTGATTTTGTCAATGATCTTCATCCGTATCTCCAAAAATCCGCAGGCCTGGACTTTACCTGCATGCACAGACAAAAAGAATGAACGCAGACTTTGCCGGACACTGTGTGCGGCCACGTGCCGACATCAAAGGTCCATAGCCTTTATCGGGCAGGGATGACGCGAAGATACTCAGTCCGGCACGCATCCGGCACAGAACGTCTGTCCTGCCCTGCATTTGGACAGATCGGTGGTATGGCGGCTGCGCTGGTTCTGAAGGCTTTGTCCATATCCGCACGGTATCCATGCCTGGCAGCTGACACTCCACACACCTGATGGCGGCGGATTTTCATTTCTCGTAATCCTGCATTTTTATGTCAATAAAATTTTTTTTATACAACATATTAAATAGTTACGACCTAGGTATCACTGTCACGAACTCGTGGTAAGAAAATGTATCCGTTCAGGGGGTGGCTGGAACTGATGTGGTATAAATTTTCGTAACAAAGAAAGGGTGTCCCCCCTCTTTGAAGC
>CAZJPT010000161.1:0-4639 GCA_964547835.1 uncultured Desulfovibrio sp. | reverse complement strand
ACGAAGCTGGGATCGAGACTGTATTCGTCGGCGCCGCCCACTTCAGTGAAGTTGTCGTACACATTCTCAAGGATATCCCTGAGACTGATGCGCTGCGAATGCCGCACGATACGCACTTTGTCCAGAGGAGTGACCGTGCAGTCCAGCCTGGCCTCAACCTCGCTGAAAAGTCCCTCCAAGGCCTGCACAGCCTCGTAAGGATTTTCCAGGTCGTTGTGCGAGATCTTTTCCCTGAACTCGTCGAGCTTGTGCTGCAGCAGAGCGACGCTGTCCGTGTTCTTGCCCGCAAATATATCCTGTATGTATGTCAGCCTGTCGGTCAGGCTTGCAATGCGCTTCAAAAAAAGATTGTCCATAATCCCAGACTAGTCCTCGACAATAAATCAGCGGTCTTTCCCCCGCGGGAACGTCGTTAGAATTTCAGAATGCCCCCGGTCTTTTTCCGCAGGAAGGCAATGTTGTTTCGCATGGATTCCTCGGCATTGTTGTGGCCGCGAAGCTCGAGCTCGTCCAGAAACTGCCGCCCGCGCTCCTTGAGCTCCTCAAGATTGGGCCCCCAGATAATGGCCAGGGCCAGGTTGGGGTCGTATTCCGTGGGAATGACGTAGGCGGACTTGGGCACCTGAGTGTGCACAGACAGCCAGGGATGATCCTTCCAGCGCAATCTGTCGATGGTTCCAACCCATGGTGCAAAGTTGTCGTCAGGCTCCTCGGCGATAAGACGGTACTCAAGGGCAACGCCCTCAAAGGTAATGTCCTCCTGGCCGTAGCCAAGCGGCTCGCCAAGACCGATACGAATCTGTTCGGCAATGAGATCCACACCATCCTGTCCCTTTATACGGGCGATGGCGGCGGACACGCCGTTTTCCACCTGTATGCGTGTATTGACCTCCATAAGGAAGGGCTCTCCCTTACGGGTCACGATCCATTCCCAGGTGCCCACGTTGTCGTAGCGCACTTCCCTGGCCATGGTCAGGCTGTATCTGACAATGTCCTGCAGCACCTTCTCGGAATCAAAAGAATAGCTGATGACACTGGGGTCAAAACCCGGGGCGACTTCCAGACGCTTCTGGCGGCCGGTGGACTGGACGGAGCAGTTGCGGGTACCGAAATGCACCGGATTTGTGCCCCCGCGGTCGCTGACTATCTGCACTTCCAGGTGATTGAAATCCGTGATGCGCTGCTCTATGAGCACCCCTTCATCCTTGAACTGACGGGCGGCATAGTTGCGGATGCGCCTGTACACGGAACGAAACTGGTCGATATCATCCACTTCCTCGATGCCCATGCCGCCACCACCGGCTGAGGCCTTCACGAGCACAAGGGGATGTTCAATGCCCTGCTGCAGCTGAAAATCAAAGACGTCCTCGGCGATATTTTCGGCCTCCATCTCGTCATAGATGGGCCTGTCGGAACCGGGAACTGTCGGCACGCCAAGACTGCGGGCCAGACGTTTGGTATTAATCTTGTCACCAAGCTCGCGGATGATCTTCCAGGAAGGGCCAATGAAGATCATTGCTCTGTCACGCTTGGCCACGCGGCGGGCAAAGCGGAAGTCCTCGGCAAAAAAACCGTACCCGGGATGGACTGCGGTACACCCGGCCACATCGGCAACGGCCATGAGTTCATTCGCGTCATGATATGAAGATACCCTGTACAGGCCGTGGTCACCCCCGTACTGACGGGCGAAGGAGACGTGGGTGGATTCCTGATCTCCCGGCGTATAGATAGCAGTAAAGGCCACTCCAAGCTTGCGGCATGCCTGCATGATGCGGATGGCTATTTCACCGCGGTTGCCGACAAGGACTCTGTGGTCTTTCAGAGATATAGAGCTCTCCAAGTTCAGCCTCTCGAAATCAATTGGTATGCGTGCCAGCTGACTGGCGGAAAATAGAATAGGTAAGTTCGTCTAAAAAAACAATTATGTCTAGTACCGTGATGTGATTAATCGCGCCCGGCTGACGCAAGATGGAGCCGGCAGCATACAAGTGCACAACATCCTGTCCTGGCAAAAGATTGATATTTAAAAGTTTTTTTCAAAACGGAAATCAGATTCCCTCAATCAGCCCCACAGATGACAATATTGAAAAAAATGGATACAAGCAGCGCACAAAACCATTTTCGCACATACCCGAGGACATAGCTTTTATGATCAATGAAAAATTGCGCAATGTCGCCATTATCGCCCATGTTGACCCTGGCAAGACCACACTTGTGGCCGCCATGTTCAAACAGAGTGGTGTTTTCCGTGCGGACCTGCAGGTCAGCGAACGCATCATGGACAGCATGGACCTTGAACGCGAGCGCGGGATCACCATCGCGGCAAAAAATTGCGCCATCTCCTGGCAGGGTGTCAAAATCAATATCATTGACACGCCAGGTCACGCCGACTTTGGCGGCGAAGTAGAACGTTCCTTGTCCATGGCCAGCGGCGCCATTCTGCTGGTGGACAGCTCCGAAGGGCCCCTGCCCCAGACGCGCTTCGTGCTGCGCAAGGCCCTGGAGGCCAAACTTTCCATCATTGTGGTCATCAACAAAATCGACCGCAGGGACGCGCGCATCACGGAAGTGTTCAACGAAATCTACGATCTTTTCATCGATCTTGGCGCTGACGACAGTCAGCTGGAATTCCCGGTCCTCTACGCTGTCGGCCGCGACGGCGTGTGCATGTATAATGCCGATGACGAGCGCAAGGATCTGACGCCGCTGTTCGAGACCCTGCTGAAGAGCATACCCGGTCCGGAATATAGTCCGGACGAGCCCTTCCAGATGCTGGTGGCCGACCTGGACTACTCCGACTATCTCGGCCGCCTGGCCGTAGGCCGCATCATGCACGGTTCAGTCCATAACAACGAGCCCCTTGCCTGTATCGGCGCTGACAACAGGCCGCGTCCTCTGCGCGCTACCAAACTGCAGGTTTACCAGGGCGTGACCCTGCGCGAGGTGGACAGGGTTGACCCGGGCGACATTGTGGTTCTCGCCGGCATTGAAGACGTAACCATCGGCGACACCATCTGCACCAGAGAGCACCCTGCCGCCCTGCCCCGCATCACCGTGGACGAACCGACCGTTTCCATCCGCATCGGCATCAACACATCCCCTCTTGCCGGCCATGAGGGCAAGCTGCTGCAAAGCCGTGTCATTCAAGAGCGTCTGGTGAAGGAGACATTGCGTAATGTGGCCATACGTCTTGAGGTTTCCGACGATCACGACAGCTTTGTGGTCAAGGGGCGCGGTGAATTCCAGATGGCCATCCTTGTGGAGACCATGCGCCGCGAAGGCTTCGAGCTTTCCGTAGGCCGCCCAGAGGTCATCCTGCGCAGGGAGGAAGACGGCAGCGTCCTTGAACCCATCGAACATCTTTACGTTGACTGCGACGAATGCTTCATGGGCGTTGTCACTGAAAAGCTCAATCACCGCAAGGGCAAGATGATCAACTGCATCAATTCCGGCACCGGACGCGTGCGCCTGGAATTCTCCGTGCCGTCGCGCGGCCTCATCGGCTATCAGGATGAATTTCTCACCGACACCAAGGGAACCGGCATCATGAACGCCTATCTCGAGGGGTACGAAAAATGGCGTGGCGAATTCCCCAGCCGTTACACCGGCAGCATCGTCTCCGACCGCGCCGGCAGCGCCGTGGCCTATGCACTGTTCAATCTTGAGCCCAGGGGGACCCTCTTCGTAGAACCCGGCGATGCCGTGTATGAGGGCATGATTATCGGCGAGCACAACCGCGAGAACGATATCGACGTGAATCCAACCAAGGCCAAGAAGCTTACCAACCTGCGGGCCGCAGGCAAGGATGAAAACGTCATTCTCACACCCGTGCGCAAAATGACGCTGGAGCGTGCCCTGCACTTTGTACGCGCCGACGAGCTGGTGGAAGTGACGCCCAAATCCATCCGCCTGCGCAAGCTCGTGCTTTCCAGCCAGAAGCGCTATCAGCTCGCCGGCATGAAGGCCGGCAAGCGCACGACGAAACGCTAGCCGCCCGCATGAAAAACAGGCTTGTCAACCCGTCTGGGCCCGTCGGAAGACTTTCCTGCGGGCCCAGGACATCCGGGCTAGGGTTTGATATAGCCGTAGCCTCCGCTCTCAAGCATGAGGATCTCGGGAATGCCGGCTGGCACAACCACACAGCCCTCAACCAGGGATGCCGGATCTATCCCGAATTTCCTGATGGCGTTGCTGCACAAACGTATGGACAGGCCCCTGCCCATGAGCTCTCTGGCCCGCTCGTGCAGAGCAGAGTGTTGTATGCCATTTTCAAAGAGCTGCACCACAGGACCGTTGCCCACCATGACAATGGACGGCTGCGCGTCCCCGGCATGTTCGGCAAGGTAGTTCATGTAGTTGGCCACGTTGTCAAAGGCCAGATTCAAACGTTGCGGATCGTTGAGATCCACGTGAAAAATAACATTCCAGGACATAGATTCTTCCGACGCCGACCTGTCGCTTCTGCTTCGTCGTGCGCCGCCTCCTCAATCCATAATAGCAAAAAACCACCGTACATGCAGCCTATGCAGAAGTCCCCGGGCATTTTTCATATATGAAGAATTCTTGGAGGACGTCTCAAAACGTACAAGACTGCACATAAAAGCACTGTGTTAAGATGGTGTATCCAGAGTTTTGAGAT
>CAZJPT010000160.1:0-4648 GCA_964547835.1 uncultured Desulfovibrio sp. | reverse complement strand
CACAAAATAAATAGATTATTATAGTAATCGAAACCATTCTCATGTTTCTCAACTAACTCATCTATGGAATTACATTGTTCATCCAAAAAAATTCTTCCTTGACACGTCCAGACGCAGATTCCAAAATCAGTTGCACCTCTGCTGACCTCTGCTGAAGAAAAAACCGCCAGTGCCTCCCTGGCAGCATTTTTTGAACTCGGCTTTGTCCCCACCTCAGCTACCGTTCTACCAACAGACAAAATGTGTTGTGAGGACGCCTTCAACATACCAGGTGCGCTATGAAACAATGCATGGATTCCCCCAGCCTTCACCGTCGCCTCAGTAAAATTATCGGCCAGCTTCGCGCCATAGACCGCATGGTAGACCAGGATATCCCCTGCGAGGACGTCCTCGCCCAGATAAATGCTGCCAAGTCGGCTTTACACCGCGTAGGCCAGGTAATTCTCGAGGGACACATCCGTCACTGTGTCCGTGACGGCATCGAGCACGGCGACCCGGAAGCCACCATAGCCAGATTCACCAAGGCTGTAGATCGCTTTGCCAACATGGGATGAACGGACGTCATGCTGGCTGCTGGCTGTCCTGCGCTCATGCTGCATTTTCCTCCGCATCCTCCCCTGTTGACAGGTATACCCTTATGGGTATAAAGATGGCTCAAAACACCGCCAGAACCAGGCAGTGCAGAACCTGAATTTTATACCTATACATGTATAACTACGTGGAGGAAACAGTATGGAGTTCCTTGAAAAATTGCTTGAATGGGGCGGCACCAAGCGCGACATCGTCTTTCTTGTTATCTCGGGGCTGGCCCTCATAGTCAGCGGGTTCGAGCTGTTCTCCCTTCCCTTTGACGCTGCCTGGATTGCCATAGTGCTCTGTGGTCTGCCCATCATTCTCGAAGCTGTGCACGGTCTGGTGACAGCCTTTGATATAAAGGCTGACGTGCTTGTCTCCATGGCCCTTATAGCTGCCGTCATTGTTGGTGAACATTTCGCTGCCGGCGAGGTGGCCTTCATCATGCAGCTCGGCGCCCTGCTCGAAGACCTGACTGTCGCCAAAGCGCGTTCCGGCATCGAGAAACTTGTGCATATGACCCCACGCACGGCACATGTGCTGCGTGACGGCAGCGTCAGTGTGATTCCTGCCACAGAGGTGCTGGTGAACGACCTCGTGCGCGTGCTGCCCGGCGAGACAGTTCCTGTAGACGGCATCATTGTAAGCGGGATGACGTCCATCAATCAGGCTGTCATGACCGGCGAATCCCTGCCTGTGGACAAACAGCCGGGTGACACGGTCTTTTCCGGCACCGTCAATCAGTACGGCTCCTTTGACATGCGTGCCACTAAGGTGGGCGAAGACAGCTCTCTGCAGCGCATGATACGTCTGATACAGTCTGCTGACGCAGGCAAGGCCAAAATCGTGGGACTTGCCGATCGCTGGGCTACCTGGATCGTTGTCATTGCTCTGCTCTCGGCACTGGTGTGCTATTTCGTGACCGGCGAGATTTTGCGTTCTGTGACCATACTCGTCGTTTTCTGCCCCTGCGCCCTGGTGCTGGCCACGCCTACAGCCATCATGGCGGCTATCGGTAACGCCACCCGGCATCGTTTCCTGGTGCGCGAGGGGGATGCGCTCGAGCGCCTTTCAAGCGTAAGCCGGGTCTGTTTCGACAAGACCGGAACCCTGACCCGCGGACGCCCTGTGGTCACTCAGGTGCTCAGTCTCAATTCTTCCTTTGACAAGGACGCTGTCTGGCGTCTTGCCGCCTGCGCCGAACAGCGCTCCGAGCATCCCCTGGGACAGGCCATAGCAGCCTGCTGGAAAGAAAAACATGGCGCCTTCCCATACGAATGCGAAAACTTCAGCATGCTGCCCGGCAAGGGCGTTAGCGCCCGCGTCGGTAACCACCTGGTCCTGGCCGGCGGGCTTGAGCTGCTACGCGCCGAGGGACTGGAACTGGATGAGCAGGGACGTGCCGCCGAAAATGACGCCAGAGCTCACGGCCACACACTGGTCTGCGTTCTGGTAGACGGCATACTTGCCGGTCTGTTGACGCTTGCTGACACGCTGCGCGATGAGGCGCATGATACCGTAAATACACTGCGCCGCGCCGGCCTGGAGGTGGTGCTGCTCACCGGCGATCACGCCGCAGCGGCACGCACTGTCGCCACGGCTGCGGGCATTGACAACGTCCACTCCGACTGCCTGCCCGAAGACAAACTCACCTACATGGAAGACAGCGAACGTCAGGGCAGGCCGGTGTGCATGATCGGTGACGGCATCAATGACGCCCCTGCGCTCAAGCGGGCACGCGTGGGCATAGCCATGGGACGTATCGGTACAGACATCGCCATAGATGCCGCAGACATCGTCCTGGTAGATGACGACATCAAACAGCTGGGACATGTCTTTCGTCTGTCCAAACGGACCATGCGCGTTATCAAGACCAACCTCACCTTTTCCATGGGACTCAACTTTCTGGCCATAGCTCTGGCCATGACCGGCATTCTCAATCCCGTCAGCGGGGCTCTGGTACACAACGCCGGTTCAATCTTTGTCATTGTTAATTCTATTTTCCTGCTCAACTGGCAAAGCAAAGACAAGGAAGCAGACATGGGCCCGGGGACAAGCCTGACCGCACATGTCCCGAGCAGCAACTGAACGCGCAGACTTCCTTCAATCTCCTGTCTCTTACGCCCCGGCAAGGTACCTTTTCAGCCTTGTCGGGGCGTAACACGTGAATGTCTCGGAAATGTGGCAAAAAAACGTTGTTCATGGTTAAAATACGTCGAAAACCGCTTGCTTTAAAGGACACAACAGAGATACAAGGTTGTCATGGACAAGGCTCTATTTAGTGAATTTCTCCTCAAATGCCCCACTTGATACCGATGCCATCAAAAAACATCTCCGCTCTGTGTCTGCTTCTTGCTCTCATCTTCGCCACACTTGCCGCACCTGGCGATGTAAAGGCCAAGGGAGTGGCCTGTGACTTCTACTACATCAAGGACATTCCAGACGGCTGGGAAATAATTCTGCCTCCGGGCTTTAATCAGCGCAAATC
Source organism: uncultured Desulfovibrio sp. (assembly GCA_964547835.1). GTDB lineage: Bacteria > Desulfobacterota > Desulfovibrionia > Desulfovibrionales > Desulfovibrionaceae > Desulfovibrio. Next base: position 1,587 of record CAZJPT010000160.1, on the reverse strand, counting down.
CTCATTCGGCTATTATGCGAACAAGGAAAAAGACTGTTCTGTCATGGTACAGGTCCTGGGAACCCAGAAATACAGCAGTCTTGACGAGGCGACCCAGCAGACAATTGACAATCTGTCCCAGAACGGCGGCACAATCCTGAAAGGCCCGATCAGGCAGGGACAACTCAGCCGCCTCGAGGTGACTCTCACTGGAACGCCTTCTACCATGTGGATTGGCACTGACGGTGACGTTATTGCCCTGACTGTTATTTCCGGCGACAGAAAGGAGTGTCAAAGTTTTCTGATCCAGTTCCACGCAAGTCCACAGCTGCTTCCTTCGGCAGATCAGGTGTTCATGCCATGAGCAGAAAAATTCTTTTCTACGGCGACTCCAACACGCTGGGATACCGCCCCGGTGGGGAACGCCTTCCGGCCAATCGCCGCTACACTACCATGGTTACAAGACAGGCCCCGGACGTCATCCCTCTTGTGAACGCCGTTAACGGCCGCAGCACTGCATGGGATTTTCCAGGCGTATCTCCTGAGCTTCTGGGCGGTGCCATGCTGACTGAAGCCCTGAACAGGACCAGTGCGCCTGACGGCCTGGTCATCATGCTGGGCACAAATGACGTCATGCCGCCATACAACACGAAGACAGAAGAGATCATGGAGAACCTGCGCCGCATGGTGCAGCTTGCCCGGACAACACTGGCCGACATCGCCATCGTCCTGGTCAGTCCGCCGCCTCTGGGTGACAGAGCCATAAAGGACTGCCTCGCCCGCAGCGGCGTCCGCCAGCTGCTGACCGCAGATCTCAGTCTTCCCATGGAACAGCTTGCCAGCGAGGAAGGCGTGTTCTTTCTCTCCGGGTCGAGCATCGTGAGCTTCATGGATGCGGAAGACGGCTTTCTCCTTGCCGACGTAGGCCATCTGCGCCTTGGACTGGCCCTTGGCTCACTGCTGCGCTCCATAGGGCCGTTCATCTGACAGCCTCGAATGTTCAGCGTTCTGCCCAGGAGCGCCATGCCTGCACGAGCTTGTCTACGGCCCGTGCTCTGTGGCTGCGTTTCATTTTTTCCTCAAGAGACATTTCTGCAGCTGTTATTTTCAGCTCTGCATCAAGAAATACGGGATCGTAGCCGAAACCGTTGCTGCCGCGGCAGGTCTCCAGCACAAGGCCATCCCATTCGCCGCGTGCAAAAAGGGCGTTTGCGCGGTCCGGTCTGTCGGGATTGACAGCGCACATGACAGAGACAAAACGGCAGTGGCGCTGCTCCTGAGGCAGACCTGCCATCGCAGCAAGCAATTTTCTGATATTCCGCGCGTCCTTGCCTTCACCAGGCAAAAGAGGCACGTCATCGGCATAACGCGCCGAGTACACGCCTGGTCCGCCGTCAAGCGCGTCCACTTCCAGGCCCGAATCGTCGGCGACACAGACGCAACCGGTCAGAGCTGCCACAGTTGTGGCCTTGATAAAGGCGTTATCGGCAAAGGTCAGCCCGTCCTCCACAATATCCCCGTCAATTTCCGGAACATCACCAAGTCCCAGACCGCGGACGCCCACGGCAGCCAGAGGTCCGGCAAATTCGCGGATCTTCCCGCGATTGG
>CAZJPT010000159.1:0-4654 GCA_964547835.1 uncultured Desulfovibrio sp. | reverse complement strand
AGCGCATCAGCGCCGGCTTCATCGTGCTGCTGCTGATCCTGCACGTTTCCTTCCCGTACAAACCCTATGTGCAGCTTCTGCTTCTGCTTGCTCTGGCGCTGCACGCCTCACTGGGCATCCGTGTCATTCTGCTCGATTTTAACCTGGCGAAGATAAGCTCTGCCCGCAATCTCATTCGCTGGGTGCTGGGACTGGGAATAGCTGCGGTACTCATCGTGTGGTTTGCCATCTATTCCTGACCGGGGGACGCCATGGAAACTGAAAGCACCATGCGGACAATAAAAGTCTTTCGGTATGATCCACTCACCGGAGGCGAAGGTTCCTTCCAGACCTACACGCTGGATGTCCCCCAGCCTGACTTCACAACCATTCTTGACGTGCTGCTGCGTCTGCAAAAGGAACAGGACAGCACCCTGGCCTTCCGCTACGCCTGTCGTGTCAACATGTGCGGATCGTGCGGTCTGGTCATCAATGGACGCGAGGGCCTCGCGTGCAAAACCAATGTCGGCGACATTCCCGCAGGCAGGGTAATCACCATTCGTCCGCTCAACCACTTCCCGGTCATCAAGGATCTGGTGGTGGACATGGACCCGTTCTTCTCCAAATACGAGGACGCCCTGCCGTTCTTCGAACCGAAGGACAAAAGTGTCACCGAGCCATATATCATCAGACCCGACGACCAGCAGCGTGCGGACATCGGCATGGCCACGGACTGCATCGCCTGCGGATGCTGCGTGTCCAGCTGCACCATGGTCAACGAACATGAGGCCTACTGCGGACCCGCAGCATTAAACAGAGCCTTCACACTGCTCGCGGACGAGCGCGACGGCCTCTTTGAGGCCAGACTGACCCGCGCCCTGGACAGCTGTTATCACTGCCGTACCGAGTTTAACTGCACTGAAGTCTGTCCCAAGAACATCAGCGGCACCAGGGCCATCAAATACATACAGCGCCTGGCCCTCAAAAATATCAAATCCGTCAAGCCGCTGCCCCCGCATCCAGCAGAAATTGCAGGGCAGGAACAAAACGCCGTCCCTGAAGGGCAGCAGATGCCTGCCGAAACATCGGCGTATTCTGCCCAAAAAACTGCTGTCACAGCAACGGACAGACACGACGGACAGTCCTGTTCGCGCCGTCAATTCATCATCGGCTCCACCGGCCTTGTTGGCGGCGGCGTCTTTGTTGCCTTGGGCGGCATCCTCGGCGTTACGGCCGTGGCCCCCACCCTCAAGGATCTTCCACGCCAGTGGATCGAGGTGGGCAGAGAGACAGATTTTCCGACAGGAAGCATCACGAGTGTGACCCTGCACTACAAGCGCACGCGGGCCTTCCATTCCGAAAACGTGGAGGTCCCTGTACTGGTGCGCCGCGACAGCGAGGACGAGTTTGTCTGCTTCAGCAGTGTGTGCACGCATCTCGGCTGCAGCGTCCGCTGGGATCCGGCCACGAACCGCTTCAAGTGTTCCTGTCACGGCGGCGCCTTTGACAGAGACGGCAACGTTGTCGCTGGTCCCCCGCCGTCTCCGCTCCCCCGTCTCTCCTGGAGGATGGAAGCCGGCATACTCAAGGTGGAGGTAGTTTGAATGAGCCTGCGCGACGACATCGGCTGGGACAAGTATCTCAAGCCGTTCCTTTTCAAAAGACTGCCTGACGGCACCGGCTGGAGCGCGGTACTGGGAACGTTGTGCGCCCTTACCTTCATGGTGCTGGTCGTAACCGGCATGTTCCTGGCGTTCTACTACGTTCCTGATCCCGAAAAAGCCTACGAGTCCGTCAAGTTCATCAGCAGCGAAGTTCCTCTGGGCAATATCCTGCGCGGTCTGCATCACTGGTCTGCCGGCCTCATGGTATTTCTGGTCTTCTGCCATCTTCTGGTCTGCTATCTGCACGGATCCTATCAGCGACCGAGGCACATCACCTGGATCACTGGCGTGTGTCTGTTCCTTGTGGTCCTGCTGCTGGGCTTTACCGGATATCTTCTGCCCTGGGACATGAAAGCCTACTGGGCCACCATCGTTGGCGCCAACATGCCCAGTCAGTATCCGGGCATCGGCAGCTACATCACCCGCTTCATCCTGGGCGGCAGTGAAATCTCCGGCTTCACGCTAACGCGCTTCTACTCCATTCACACGCTGATTCTGCCTGCCTGTCTGGTCGTGCTCATGGCCATGCACATCTACCTCATCCGCGTCCACAACCTGTCGGACCCGCGTGAGCGGCTGGCCGGCGAGTATCTGCCTCCTCAGGACGGCAAGCCCTACCACTTCTACCCGGAGCATTTGAGCCGTGTCTCCACAGCATTTGGCATAATTTTTGTGGGGCTTTTGCTCATGGCCTGTTTTGCGCCGCCGCATCTGGATCCCAAGGCAGGCACATTCATCCCCGATTATCTGCCCCGTCCCGAATGGTACTACATGTGGCTCTTCCAGCTGTTGACGTATTTCACAGGTTCCTGGGAAATGATCGGTTCCCTGTTCATCTTCCTGGGCGGCGTCATCATGCTCTTTGGCGTGCCGTTCTGGAGCGAGAGCCGCCTCAAGGGTGTCATCAACAGACCTGTGTCCATGGCTGCAGCCGCCACCTTCCTGGTCGGCATCGTCTACCTTACCATCATGGCCTACGAGGGCGTTGCTCCCTACAACCAGGAACTGGTCGTGCCGGACAAGCCCATGACCGAACAACAGACCCGCGGCATGCTCCTCTTTGCTGAACGCGAGTGCTCCTACTGCCATAACATCATGGGCATGGGCGGACACCGCACAGGTCCCGACATGAGCAACATGGTCCGCAAGGGGCGGGATGAGCGCTACCTGAGTACCTATATCAAGGAGCCGACGCAGCTGTACTCCGGAACAGCCATGCCCGCTTACGATTTAACTGACGAGCAACTCAAGGATATATCAGCCTTCCTGCTTGCTCTGGACTTCAGGCGCGCCAGACCAGTCGTGAAATCCATTCCCGAACTGCTCAGCGGTCACAATGCCGCACCGTCCGGTTCCTGAGGAGAAAGTATATGGACAGCTTTGACTACAAAATCGTTGAGGAGGCCTGCAAACAGGCCTACATCAAGGCTCTTTGCGACCTTCCCCCAGATGTGCGTACAGCCCTGAAAAAAGCCTGGGAGCGCGAGACCGTGCCTACAGCCCGCGCCATTTTTGAAGCCATGTTCAAGGCCATCGAAATCGCGGACAGCAAACACACCCTGCTCTGCCAGGATACCGGCCTGCCCATTTACAAAGTGCGCATTGGCTGTCGCTACCCGTGGAACGGAGCCAAAATAAAAACCGCTCTCTACGAGGGCTCACGCAGAGCCACTCAGGAATTTCCATTCCGCGGCAGCTCTACCCACACTATCACCCGGGTCAATCCCCAGACCTCGGTAGGTCCCGGTCTCCCCATAGCCTACTACGATTTTGTTGAGGATGACGCCAATCTGGACATCCTCATGATCCCCAAGGGCTCCGGGTCGGAAAACATGAGCAAAATGCACATGTTCTATCCACAGCACGGCATTAAGGCTGTCAAAAAATTCATTATTGACACCGTTGTGGAAAGCTCGGCCAACCCCTGCCCCCCAGGCATCATCGGCGTGGGGCTTGGCGGCACGTCCGACCTTGTCATGAAACTGGCCAAGGACGCCATTGCCCGCCCGGTGGGCTCCAGAAATCCCGACCCCATGGTGGCCGAAATGGAGGAGGAGCTTGAGGAAGCCATCAATGCCACCGGCCGCGGCCCCATGGGCCTTGGCGGCGATGTCTCCTGTCTTGCCGTGCATATTGAGTGTGCCTACACGCACATCACCCAGAACCCGGTGGCCGTGAACACGCAGTGCTGGCCGGCCCGTCGCGCCCGGGCCATCATCACTCCGGAAGGCAAAGTCACCTATGGCTATTAGGAGGTTGTCATGAGCAAAGTGCATCACCTTACCTCGCCTTTCAGCGAAGACGTGATCCGCTCCCTGCACGTGGGAGATCAGGTGTATTTTGACGGCCCCCTGTTCGGCATCCGCGATCTCACTCAGATCCACATCTTCGACCACAATAATCCCCCGCCGGTCAGTCTCGAAGGCATGCCCTGCATCCACACAGCACCAAGCCTGCGCAAGGTCGGCGACAATAAATGGGAAAAGATCTGCGTAGGCACCACCACCAGCACGCGCATGGACCGCTTCTGTCCCCCGCTCATTGGAAAATACGGCGTCCGCGCCATCATCGGCAAGGGCGGCCTGTACAAAGGCAGCCTTGAAGCCATGCAAAAATACGGCGCTGTCTACCTCGCCATTGTGGGGGGCGCCGCAGCCCTGGAAACCGAACAGATTGAAGAGGTCGAGGACGTGTACTTCCCTGAGCTCCATCCCGAAGCCCTCTATCGCTTTCGGGTAAAGGACTTCGGCCCGCTGACTGTGGCCATGGACGCGCACGGCAATCACCTCTACGAACAGGTCACAGCCAAAGTCATGGAGCGTCTGCCCGAAATCTACGCCAAACTCGGTGTTCTTTAAGCAGACAGCATCGCTGCGAACGCTTTCGGACCAGATCGAAACCCAGTCCGCAAGGAATCGCAAACTCAATATATCCCTGTATGGAGAATATCATGGCAATACAGTTTGTGGTGCATGAAGACGGCGACAGCGTCGGCGTCGTTACCGTAGAAG
>CAZJPT010000158.1:461-4708 GCA_964547835.1 uncultured Desulfovibrio sp. | reverse complement strand
TGCGTGCGCCCGCGAGATGCACGGCACATTGCAAGGTTTTGACCAGTGGCGTGCCTTGTCGCTGACGAGCCTGCCAGAGGTCCCCTGACCGTCACCGGCCACAAGCACGCCAAACAGAGGCTTTGAGTCTTTGCCAGAGGAGACAGGACAGCGTCCGGGGGCAGCGCCGGCATTCCTCAAGGCGGAACGAGCATCGGCAATACAGAGCATCCTTGCAAGTTCGCCACCCGTCATATACGCCCAGGGTACATCTGCAGAACCCTATCGTCCTAAAATATATATCCTAACTGGCTGTTGGCTGCCTGGGAAACCCAGGTTCATTATGGCAGTCGCAGAAAGCGACGCATGCAGAATACTCCCTGCAAGCCTCTGTCACAAGATGACACAGCAGCACGGCTGCGTTATTTTTTGACCCGTTGCGCCCTGCTTCCCTTAAAAATTCGTCTTTCGCGCACTGACTTCATGAGAAACCGGCCCCCAGGACAGACGCGGGCAATCCTTTCCGTTCGCACCTTCCACTATTCCGCCTTGTTCTCTTTTCCAGAGACAAGCTGCTGGTGAGGTCAAAGGCCGGCCTTATCTGCGGCAGGGCCGATCCTTGTCGACTGGTACCTGCGCATAGGGAGCGGCATTGCGACACAATCATCTGCGCAGGCCTTGAGGCTGTGCTGTCTCTGACAAGGCCAGGGAGAACATACCAGCCTGCCCTGCATTGAGCCAAACAAGGGCCTGCCAGCCAGGCTGTAAAACGCTTTTTTGCCATGACAGCACCAGGGCCGGCGCCGAAGCCATCCTTGATGCAGGATTGCCCGCCCCATGACAAGCATCGCCCAGGATCGACTCTCACTGCACACTCAAGCTTGCTCTTCTGGAAACATGACTTATCCTAAAATAGAAGTTCTCGAGCATGACGTCTTCTGGCGGAATCTGTGCATCGTGCTTCCCTGCGATTTCACCCCTGGCAGCACGCCTTCCGGCCAGCGTCCTGCACGATAATTGACAATTCCCATCTGAGGCGGCCGCTGCGGCTGCCATGGAGAGTTTAATGGAAGATAAGGATACATCCCCTGTGATGCCAGCAGACGCCGCGGATACTCAGAATCTCCTCTACCAGGCGCCTTGCGCATGGAAAGCCTACAAGAACGACGCGGCCGCCATGGAAACGTTCTGTGACGCGTACATGGATTTTCTCAATCAGTGCAAGACCGAGCGCGAGACAATCACCTGGTGCGAAAAGTATTTGCGCGAAAATGGTTTTGGCTCTGATCCGGCCGACCGGGCCTATATCACTACGCTGCGGGGCAAGGCTCTGTTTGCCTTCCGCAGAGGCAGCGCGCCCATGAGCTCTGGCATGCGCCTGATTGCGGCACACGCTGACAGCCCTCGTCTGGACTTCAAGCAGCATCCCTTTGTGGAGAAAGCTGGCCTCTGCCAGGCAAAAACACACTATTACGGTGGACTGCACAAATATCAGTGGCTGTCCAGGCCTCTGGCACTGCACGGTGTCATCTGTGTGGATGACGGCAGGGTGGTGCCCGTAGTTCTGGGTGAGAGCGAAGACGATCCCGTCTTCACCATAGCCGACCTGCTGCCCCATCTGGCACAGAAGCTTGTGACGAAAACAGTTAAAGAGGCCTTCGATGGAGAAAAGCTCAACGTCATCCTCGGCAGCCGCGGCGAAAAACAGGACAAAGACGGCAAGGATGTGAAGGACCCGGTCAAGCTGGCAGTGCTCAGGTTGCTCAGCGAACGCTACGGCGTGCGTGAGGAGGACTTCATCAGTGCCGAAATCGAAGTAGTTCCAGCCGGCCGGGCCCGTCGCGTAGGTCTTGACCGTTCCCTTATAGGGGCCTACGGCCATGATGACCGCATCTGCGTATACACCGGCCTGCGTGCTCTTGTAGACGCCGCCCATGGCGAAGGCGCCAATCAGGCGCTCATTCTATGGGACAAAGAGGAAATTGGCTCTGAAGGTGCTGCCGGAGCTTCCTCTCGATTCCTGCAGTACTGCGTCGAGGACGTACTGCGCGCCCACGCCCCGTCCCTGTCCCTTGGCTCATTCATGCTCGCTTCTGGCGCCCTTTCCGCAGATGTGACCGCCGCCATGGATCCAGACTATCCCGAGGCCCATGAGGAAACCAACTGCGCCTGGCTTGGGCGCGGTCCATGTTTTGTGAAGTACACTGGTTTCGGCGGCAAGTACCAGGCGAGCGAGGCACAAGCCGAATTCTACGCCTGGACGCGCGGGCTGCTCAACCGTCGCCAAATTCCCTGGCAGGCCAGCGAGCTCGGCCGCGTCGATCACGGCGGTGGCGGCACAACCGCCCTCTTCCTGGAGGCTCTGGGCATGAACGTTATTGACTGCGGCCCGGCGCTGCTGGCCATGCACAGTCCTTTTGAACTGGCCAGCGTCGCTGACGTCTACGCCACATACCATGCCTGCAGAGCCTTCTACGAGGGATAACATACGGTTTGCGGCTCTGCGCGGGCACGCATATGGGAGAGGGTGTGGGGACACACACAGAGTGTTCTCCACGCCCTCATGGTTTATGCGGGAAAAGTCGTTCCGGACAATGGCAACGCACGGACGTCTAAGAACTCTTGCAGCACGGAGAGGGTGTCACGGGTCACGCACTCCCTCTCCGCCCTCCCCTGCTATTCGTGTTCAGCTGGATCCTGTTCCAGCCATCCACTTAGGGTTTCAATGATTTTCCTGGCTTGCTCAGGACTGGATATATTGAATTTGGACTGGGCGCGATAGATGCCTCCGGATTTTTTGTAGCGGCGCAGCATATACTTGTCCGGCCCGTAATCATCCGTCCTGGGCCGCCACTCCTGGTACCGAAACAGTATGGTCGTCCAGGCACCGCGAGTGAGGATCACCTTGTCAAGCTCCTTCACGAGAAGATGCCCGTTGTCGTCCTCATAACTAATGGTCAAATCGTCAATATTCTCGCTCAAGCATGGCTCCTTTGTCACATGTCGGCTTGATTCTGCGCGACACTGTCCTTAATTCAAGCCAGGCCGCGTCACCATTGAGGAACATAGACATTTTCTCGAAAACCGACAAGACGTGCATTGGAGCTTAGACATGCAGCGATGCAAGCCAGGCACAACAATCAGCCTCACTCACGGACGGACTCACTAATTTTCCGGTAAGCCACATGGCCTCCGGGCACGCTTTTCTGAGATCGTCGTCCGTGTGTCCCATAGGACTGCCGCCTGACGTGGCAAAGGCCACCAGCGTCTTGCCGTTCATTCTGTTTGCCTCAAGGAAGGTGAGAATGATGTGCGGTGCCGTGTACCACCAGATGGGGAAGCCCACGAAGATAACGTCATATTCCGCCAGCGAGGCAGGCAGTTCAGCTATTTCCGGGCGTGAGGAGGGATCGTTCATCTCCAATGTGGAGCGGCTGGATTTGTCATTCCAGTTCAAATCTGCGGCTGTGTAGGGAGTCACGGGACGTATTTCAAAAAGATCTGCCCCCGCGGCCTGAGCCAGCGTCCTGGCCGCACGGGCCGTCTGCCCTGTAGCGGAAAAGTAGGCGACTAATTTCTTTACCATAAAAACCTCGACATCCGGCAGTGGTGTTACATGGATTGCGCTCTACTGGCTGACTGCGTTTACACAAGCAAGGGCATTGAGCGTGCGGGGAAAACCTATCCAGGGCAGGCACTGGGCAAGAGCGTCTACCAGCAGCTGCGTGGGGTTCCCTACCTTGATGTTGGCCTGAACGTGACTTTTGGCCTGGGACTCACAACCGCCAAGAGAGACAATGGCGACAAATGTCAGAAGCTCACGCTGCTTCACATCCAGAACTTTGCGGGTATAGGTATCTCCGAAGCACCAGGCGGACAGATAGTCAACCACGATATCCTTCTGTCCGTCCGGAGTGTTTTTGTGCATGTTCGCAATGACCTCGCCAAAGATTTCCGTCTGAATGGCGAGTCCGTCGCTGAAGCGGCTGTCTTCAGTGACAGTACCCTGCTCGCTCAGCGGCAGCTGCACGTTTGACTTCATGAAGACACCGTTCAGGGCTTTGAGAGCAGCCTCAGCACGAGCCATGCCGACATAGGGTGTCACCTGATAGATGGCCTCGCGCAGGGCAAGCGGACTAACACCGTCCCGCAGGGCCCCATCTGCAGTACGCGCCACATTGACATCCGAACCTATGGCAGCTTGTGACACCATGGTGACCAGATGGCGCTGTTCAGCAGTCAGCGTACCACGACAGTATATCTGACCG
>CAZJPT010000158.1:0-451 GCA_964547835.1 uncultured Desulfovibrio sp. | reverse complement strand
ACACAAGCCGGTCACGTACTGCGGCAAATTCCGGATCTGTGTCAGACAACGGTGACTGGGCATCACCGTACAGGCGTTTCATGGTCGTAGCGGCGGCACTCACGCGATCTGTTGGAATGTCCGCAGCAAAAGCGACAGTCACAGCGACGAACATTCCCATTGCCAGCATGGACAGCGGATTGAAAATAATACGTGCGAAAGTCAGCATGGTAGCCTCCTGTGTTATGTAAGAGTACACTCCGCGGCGTTTTTTCGCCATGGGGGTAGATCTGTTGTCATTTTACAGCCTAACAAACACACACCATAGTCGCATTTGTCGCAAAAAGCTGCCTGATTCTATCCACCAATCCCCCACCCAGCACAGTCTATTGAAAAAAACAGGAATTGCAAATGACTACCGACATTGGGCACCTTGATTCAGACAATTTTATGCTACGGGCATGGCGACATA
>CAZJPT010000157.1:0-4723 GCA_964547835.1 uncultured Desulfovibrio sp. | reverse complement strand
CGTAAGTAAACAATTTATTCTGCCATTTTTTACGAAAAACATGCAAGAAAAAAAAGGGTATTTTGCTAAAGATTTTAGGAAAATGTCCAACTAATAACTTGGAGGTATAAGTGATGTATTCAGGGAATCAGTGTTCCAGTTTCACGAAAATTTAGGTGTTCAGGAGTAGATTTCAGAGAAGATTTCAAAATCCCCGTTGTTGATTTAACCAATTATGTTTTTTGACGGTATTGAGCCCTATGAGATCTTCTCAATGTGGTCTCCAAAAAATTTGGAAACAACAGTGCAATAGCTGCAAGCCGTCATAGTCAGAGTGTTCTGCCGGAATGCTTTCTGCGACGGAGGAAGTGATTCATGCGTGTTGCGATTGTTCATTACTGGCTTGTCGGTATGCGTGGCGGCGAAAAGGTTGTTGAGTCGTTGTGCCGCATGTATCCGGAAGCTGATATCTATACCCATTGTCTCAACAGGGAGGAGCTTTCCCCGCTGCTCAGAGACATGCGTATCAAGACAACCTTCATTGACAAGCTGCCCTTCAGTCAGAAATTTTATCAGTATTATCTTCCTCTCATGCCTCTGGCGCTGGAAAATCTTCGCCTTCGTGGTTATGATTTGGTTATCTCCTCGGAATCAGGACCGGCAAAGGGCGTCATTGTGCCAGCTACTACGCCGCATTTGTGCTACGTGCATACTCCCATGCGCTATCTCTGGGACTTCAGTGAGGAATACTTGGAGACCAGGAACAAGGTGATCGGTCCCGTCATGCGCTGTCTGCTGCACAGGCTGCGCCAGTGGGACGTCACCTCATCCTTCCGTGTGGATCGCTACGTGGCCAATTCTGCCTGTGTGGCCCGGCGCGTGGCTCGCTGGTGGGGACGTGCCGCAACCGTAGTCAACCCCCCGGTAGAGATCCCGGGACAGAACGAGGTGTCGCTGACTCCCCCGGCTGCGGATGCTCCCTACGCCTTTTTTGGACAGCTCGTGTCGTACAAGCGCTGCGATCTGGCCATCAGGGCATGTCACATGCTGGGGCGTCCGCTGGTCGTGGGTGGCGACGGTCAGGATCGCAAGCAGCTGGAAACCTTGGCCCGCTCATTGGGAGCCAGAGTGACTTTTCTTGGTCATTTAGCCGGCAATACGGCCAAGTGGCGCTTTCTGCATGCCTGCCGTGCCCTCCTTTTCCCAGGTGAGGAAGATTTTGGCATTGTGCCCCTGGAGGCCATGGCTTGCGGTCGACCAGTTATCGGCTATGGCCGTGGCGGTTTGCTCGACAGTGTGCGTGACGGCGTCGACGGCGTGCACTTTCACGAACAGACGCCCGATGCGCTGGCCGCGGCCATGCGCCTCTTCGAGGAGCGCTCGTACAATATGGCCAGCCTGCGGGATCGCGCTCAACTCTTCACGGAAGAACGCTTCCGCCAACAGATGAGCGGCGAAATAGCGGCCGTCCTTACTGGACACCGCTCTCCGTTCTGCCAGGAGTAATATCGGATGAGCCACATCCTTTCCTGCTTCAAGGCCTACGATGTGCGTGGCAAGGTCCCTTCTGTCCTCAACGAGGATGTGTGTTTTGCCACGGGCAGGGCGTTTGCGGAACACTTCAAGGCGAAAAGGGTCGTTACCGGGCACGATGCCCGACTTTCAGGTCCTGGTCTGCAGAACGCTTTCATGGCTGGTCTCGAGGCCGGAGGCGCCATCGCGTTCAGTATTGGTCTTTGCAATACCGAGGAGATTTATTTTGCCTCGACCCTCCAGGAGAACGGGAAAACGTTCTTTGACGGCGGTGTCATGATCACCGGGTCGCACAATCCTGCTGACGAAAACGGCATGAAATTTGTCCGCGGTGGTGCCATCCCCGTGAGCGGTGACACCGGTCTCATTGACGTGCGCAATCACGCCGCCGCACTGCTTGACAAAGGTGTGCGTTATGAAGGTGCTCCCAGGGCGGTTGAGCACGCCAGCTACCGTGACCGCTATCTGGACTTCGTGTGCAGTCTTGCCCCTCTAAGCGGCACGCGCCGCGTCAAGCTGTATATTGATCCAGGCAACGGCTGTGGCGGTCTTGTGGCCCAGCCTCTGTGTCTTCGTCTGGGACTGGACTGGAGCGGCGACAACCTTTGTCCGGATGGCAACTTTCCCAATGGCGTGCCCAATCCCCTGCTGCCGGAAAAACGGGTTAATACTGCTGCCGCAGTGCGTGATTGTGGCGCGGACATGGGCATAGCATGGGACGGTGACGCAGATCGCTGTTTCTTTTATGATGAGGATGGTCATTTCCTGGAAGGATACTACCTGGTGGGGCTTCTGGCCCGTGCCATGCTCGGCAGGCATCCCGGTGCACGGATCATTCATGATCCGCGTCTGTACTGGAACACTGTGGATGTTGTCACTGCCATGGGCGGCACGCCCGTGTGCTCCAAGACCGGCCACGCCTTTATCAAGGAACGCATGCGCGCCGAGGACGCCGTCTACGGTGGCGAAATGAGCGCACACCACTATTTTCGTGACTTTGCCTATTGTGACAGCGGCACACTGCCCTGGCTGCTTGTGTGCAGTCTGCTGAGCGCGGGAGGAGCTTCGCTGGGCGAGATGGTTCGCGAACGTGAAGTGCTCTACCCCTGCAGCGGCGAGATCAACTCGCACGTTGCAGACGCCGCCGCCGTCATGAAACGCGTGGAAGCGAAGTACGCATGCAACGCCCTTGTGGTGGATCATGTGGACGGACTGGGTGTCGAATACGAGCGATGGCGTTTCAACCTGCGCTCTTCCAACACAGAACCTCTGCTGCGTCTTAACGTGGAGTCGCACAGCGATCGTGCACTCATGGAGGACAGGACAGCCGAGCTTCTGCAACTCATCCGTGCTGAACAGGAAACTGTTTCAAAAGCAGCGTCCCCTTCACCTTTGTAATGGGGATATAGGCCGCTTGCGCACAAGCGGGACTCCAAAAATTTAAAAACAGGGGCAGTACATGCCCGGATCCGCATTCGTGGACATCGTGCAAGACCTTCGCAGGCACAAGCCAAAGAGTTTGCAGAGGAAGAAACGGGGAGTTCCCTCCTTCTGACGCGGGGGTTGTCAAAAGGAACATCTATGCGCTGTATTCCAGTCATTCTTTGTGGCGGCAGCGGGACCAGGCTCTGGCCCATGTCCCGCAGCAGTTATCCCAAACAGTTCATTGAATTTGAGCCAGGCAAGAGCCTTTTTTCCGCAGCCGTACGCAGGGCCGTCCTAGCCAGTGGCGAAAGCACTGCCATCGTTGTTTCGAATGAGGAGTATCGGTTTTATGTAGCGGGCTTTCTGAGTCAGGCCGGCATGAAGGGCCACATTCTGCTCGAACCTTCAGCCCGCAACACTGCTTCCGCCATCGCTCTTGCCGCTCTTGCCGCTCTGGAAAGCGAAGAAGACGCACTGCTGCTCATTCTTCCCTCGGACCATCTTATAACAGACGAAAAGATGTTTGCCGACGCGGTCAAACTGGCGCGAGAGTCAGCGATGCGAGATCATTTCGTCACCTTCGGCGTCGTACCAGATCATCCCGAGACGGGCTATGGCTATATACAGCAGGGTGAGGCCCTGCCCGAAGAGGGCAGCTTCGCCGTGACCCGCTTCGTGGAAAAGCCTCCGCTGGCAGAGGCCGAGGCCATGCTGGCTGACGGGACGTTTCTGTGGAACAGCGGCATGTTCCTGGTCAAGGCCTCGGTCTACATGCATGAGTTGCAGACACTGGCCCCGAAAATTGCGGATGCCTGTGTCAGAGCCTGGTCCGGCCGTAGTATAGACAATGCCTTTGTCCGCCCGGATAAGGATGCGTTCGAGAGTGCGCCGGCTGTGTCCGTAGACTACGCCGTCCTGGAAAAGACGGACAAGACCTCTGTCTGTCGTCTGAACGCCAGCTGGAACGACATGGGCACCTGGGAAGCCTTCTATATGTCCGGAACAAAGGACGAGGCCGGCAACGTGAGCCATGGTGACGTCATCATGGAAGGGAGTTCAGACTGCCTTGTGTACAGCAGCAAGCGTTTGGTTGCCGCCCTGGACGTGAGCAGTCTGACCATCATTGAAACCGGCGACGTTGTGATGGTGGCACACCGCTCGGCACATCAGAAGGTCAAGGAGCTTGTTGACCGCCTTAAAAGTGAAGGACGCAGCGAATACAAGGACAACATCGTTATCTTCCGCCCCTGGGGAAAGTTCGAGCCTCTGACAATGGGCGATCGCTTTCAGGTCAAGCGCATCACCGTCAACCCTGGTGGTGAGCTCTCCTTGCAGCGCCACTATCACCGTGCCGAACACTGGATTGTGGTGAGTGGAACGGCCATGGTCACTGTTGGGGAAAATGTGACACTGCTCACGCCCAACCAATCCATCTACATTCCCATAGGTGAGAAGCACAGGCTGCGTAATCCCGGCAAGATTCCACTTGTGCTTATTGAAGTACAGTCCGGAGACTATTTGGGCGAGGACGATATCGAACGTTTCAAAGACGTCTACGGACGGGAGGACACACACCCCTGGTAGCGCGAAGATGGCGCCTGACTGTGCTTCCAACAGGCTCGTGTCACTGGAGAAAGCCTGATACCTCTGCCAGAGGCAGGCATGTCCCAAGACAGCACTTGACGCAGTAACTCCCGGGACAGGGATGTGTGAGGGCCACCGGCGACGTCGGTGGCTTTTCACCGTGAATTTTCACTCTCCGAGGATTTTTCTTGGGGGCGGGGCC
>CAZJPT010000156.1:0-4732 GCA_964547835.1 uncultured Desulfovibrio sp. | reverse complement strand
GGCCATTGACTATGAGATGAAGGACGAGATCATCACCGAGAAGGTGGGCTCGGTCATTGCCGCCACCGGCTATGATCTCATGGACTGGACGGTGTACTCCGAATACGGCGGCGGCCGTTACCCGGACATCATCACCTCCCTGCAGTACGAACGCCTGCTCAATGCCTCCGGACCTACGGGCGGTCATATCGTGCGTCCCTCGGATGGTCGTGAACCCAAGCGCGTGGTGTTCATCCAGTGCGTCGGCTCCCGCGACAAGTCAGTCGGCAGACCGCTGTGCTCAGGTTTCTGCTGCATGTACACGGCCAAACAGGCCGTCCTCACCAAGGACCATATCCCGGATTCCCAGTCCTACGTTTTCTACATGGATATCCGCGCCGTAGGCAAACTCTATGACGAGTTTACTCGCCGGGCCATGGAGGAATACGGAACGGAATATATCCGCGGACGTGTCTCCAAGATTTATCCCGACGGCAACGGTCAGTACGTGGTCTGCGGAGTGGACACTCTGCTTGGCAAGCGGGTGGAAGTGACCTGCGACCTCGTTGTGCTGGCCGTGGGCATTGAGGCCAGCAAGGGTGCCGCGCATCTGGCTGAGAAGCTGCGCATCTCCTATGACCAGTACGGTTTCTTCGTGGAAGGGCACCCCAAACTGCGCCCGGTAGAGACCAATACTGCCGGCGTCTATCTAGCCGGTGTCTGCCAGGGCACCAAGGACATTCCCTCCTCAGTGGCCCAGGGGTCTGCCGCAGCCGCCAAGGTGCTGGCGCTCTTCGCCCGTGACAAGCTGGAGAATGACCCGCAGATCGCTCACGTCAATCCGGGCCGCTGCGTGGCTTGCGGCAAGTGTATCCGCTGCTGTCCGTACGGCGCCATCAAGGAAGAGAATGTGCGTGGTCTGTTGAAGGCGAAGGTCATCGACACGGTCTGCCAGGGCTGCGGTATCTGCACGGCCACCTGCCCGCAGGGCGCCATACAGCTGTCCCATGCCACGGATAATGAGATTCTCGCGGAGGTGAACCTGCTATGCCAGTTCTAGAAGGAAAAGAACTCAGGATCGTCGCGTTCCTATGCAACTGGTGTTCTTATGGCGGCGCCGACACGGCGGGTGTGGCGCGCGCTACGCAGCCCACTGATCTGCGTATCATCCGTGTCCCCTGTTCCGGCCGCATAGACCCGCTCTTTGTGCTCAGGGCGCTTATCAACGGTGCTGACGGCGTGCTGGTCTCTGGCTGTCATCCCAATGACTGCCATTATTCTGCCGGCAACTTCTATGCCCGCCGGCGCCTGGAAATCCTTAAGCGCTTCCTGCCCGTACTGGGCATAGACGAGCAGCGCTTTGAGTACACCTGGGTGTCCGCCTCAGAAGGAGCGCGCTGGCAGCAGGTGGTGACCAACTTTACCGCCCGCATCCACTCCCTCGGCCCCGCGCCGCGTCTGGAGAACGTCGAGCCGCTCCTGGAAGTGGCCGACATGGCTCTCAAGCCCCTTCGTCCCCTGGGCACTGGACAGAAGGCTCCCCTCGACGATCTCAAGGCGGCCATCAAGGCCAAACTGCCGGAGCTGGATGTGGTGATCGGCTGGCAGACGGGCTATGACGGCATGCATACAGTGCCGCTTTTCATGCGCTCCGAAGAGGATGTGGACCGTCTGGTCTGGGGGCCGTTCAACGTCAACAACACGACTACCTATCTGAACGAATACATTGGCCGCGCCCTGCCGGTTGACAAGGTGAAAAAGATAGGTGTGGTGGTTAAGGGGTGCGATTCCCGCTCCGTCGTTGAGATGCTGCAGGAAAAGCTCATCGACAGGGAAAACATCGTGCTTTTCGCGATGCCCTGCGAAGGCACGTTTGACATGGCCCGCCTGGATCAGGCGCTGGGGCGGCATCTG
This sequence comes from uncultured Desulfovibrio sp., assembly GCA_964547835.1. Taxonomy (GTDB): domain Bacteria; phylum Desulfobacterota; class Desulfovibrionia; order Desulfovibrionales; family Desulfovibrionaceae; genus Desulfovibrio. Next base: position 2,839 of record CAZJPT010000156.1, on the reverse strand, counting down.
AAGGTCGACAACGTCGAGTTCGACGAGGCCGGTGTCACCGTTACTGCCGACGGCAAGGCACACCGCTTCTGCATCGCTGACTACGCCCAGGGCAAATGCTACAACTGCACCATGCCGCTGGCGAAGCTGGCCGACGCCTCTCTGGGTGAGGCGCCGGAAATTGCGGGCACGCCGGTGACCCCGCCGGAACTGGCCATGCTCGACGCCATGACACTGGAGCAGCGCTTCTCCTTCTGGAAGGGGGAGATGGAACGCTGCCTGCGCTGCTATGCCTGCCGCAATGCCTGTCCTTTGTGTGTCTGCCGTGACTACTGCATCGCCGATTCGCGTGAACCACACTTTATCAGCCAGGAGGGAACGGTACGCGAGAAGATTTACTTCCAGTACATACACGCTACCCATCTGGCCGGCCGATGCACAGGCTGCGGCGAGTGTCAACGCGCCTGTCCCGTGGGCATCCCGATTCTGGCCATGCGCCAGCAATTTGCCCGCGCCATCGCAGAGACCTTTGACGGATACAAGAGCGGCATGGATCCCGAAGCGACGCCGCCTCTGCTTGGTTATCAGGTCGACGAGAAGAACATCAAGCAAAGGGAGATCTAGTCATGAGCATGTATAGATTTGCACAAGCCTCTGCTCTCCCGGAGTTCCTCGCCAGCCTGGCACGGGAGAACCGCGTGCTTGTCCCTGTGGTAAAGCCTGCCGTGAAGGAGTCCATTGTTTACGAGGCCTGGCAGCCGGGGCTGGAATTTACCATGGAAAAGGCCACTGTCCCTGCCAAGTCGGCGGTACTGCCTCAGAGCGAGACTCTGGTCAGCTACCAGAAGACCAGGGATCCAGAGCATCCGGACAGGTTCCTGCTCCATCTCGATGATACGCCCGAAGCCGAGCCTACCGTGGTTTTCGCCTGCCGTTCCTGTGACGCCCGTGGCTATGCCACCCTGGACAGGGTCTATCTCAACGGTCCCTACAAGGATCCATATTACGCGGCGCGCAGAAAATGTCTGACCGTCATCACCCTGACCTGCAACTCTGGGTGCGACACCTGTTTCTGTCACTGGGTAGGCGCTGGTCCTTCCTCGCCCGAGGGTTCGGATATTCTCATGACGGAAATGCCCGACGGTTATGTGTTGCAGGCTGTAACGGACAACGGGCAGCGCATTCTTGACGCCTCTTCCCTTGCCGAGTGTGGCGAAGACATGATCACGGCCATGATGGAAGTGCGCAAGCAGGCATGGAAGACGTTGATTCCCAAAGCCGATCTGACCATGGCGCCTGACAAGGTGCTGGCCCGTTTTACGGATAACGGATTCTGGAGTCGGGAAACGGAGCGCTGCATATCCTGCGGAGCCTGTACCTACTTCTGCCCAAGCTGTTACTGCTTTAACATCACAGATGAAGGCAGCGGCATGGGCAAGCCCGGTCGTCGCATTCGCAGCTGGGACAACTGCATGTCCTCCCTCTTTACCCGCGAGGCCAGCGGGCATAACCCGCGTGCTGCCAAGGGGGAACGCATGCGGCAGCGCGTCACGCACAAGTTTGCGACCTACCCCGAGAACTGGGGCGCCTTCTCCTGCATGGGCTGCGGTCGCTGCATCAGCAATTGTCCCACGCATACCGACATCCGTCGTATCGTGCTGGACGCCATGGCGGACACGGACAAGGAGTAGGCAATGGCTACCACCAAACGCACCAGAACACAGACAAAGAAGACGTCGAGAAGGGGCAATGACGCGGTGCAGGAGCAGGCTCCTGTCGTGAAGGAAGATTCTGCTCCCGAGGCAGACAACGCAAGTCAGGCGAAGCAGCCTCAGGCTCAGGACGGACCGAAGATCCTTCTCAAGCCAGCCAGCGATGGCAGCAAGCTCACCCCCGTGGTGCCGAGACCCATGTCGCCAGGTAATCCCTACCGCCCCATGGAGGCAACGGTTCTTGAGGTCATCACCGAGACGCACAACATCAAGACCATTCGCGTGACCATCGACGATCCCGAGGTGGCCAGCAATTTCCATTATGAACCTGGGCAGGTGGGACAGCTCTCCGTATTTGGGGTCGGCGAGTCTACCTTTGTCATCAATTCCCCGCCGTCCATGAAAGACTATCTGCAGTTCTCTGTCATGATGGCCGGTGAGGTGACAACAGCCATCCACAACCTCAGCAAGGGTGACAAGGTAGGCGTGCGCGCACCGCTCGGCCGTCCTTTCCCCTATGAGCTTTGGAAGGGAAAGAGTATTTTCTTCATCGGCGGCGGTATCGGTATGGCACCCATCCGCACCATTATGCTGCACTGCCTTGAGCATAAGGAAGATTACGGACGCATCAGCCTGCTCTACGGCGGTCGTTCGCCCAAGGATCTGGCCTACAGCTATGAGCTTGATAACTGGATTAACCGCCCGGATCTGGACTGTACCCTGACCATTGACCGCGAGGCCGAAGGCTGGCCACACAAGGTCGGCATGATTCCCAATGTATTGCGTGAACTGGCACCGAGTCCGGACAACTGCGTAGCCGTGCTCTGTGGTCCTCCCATCATGATCAAGTTTACACTCATGGCGCTGGATGACCTGGGCTTCTCCCATGAGAATGTCTACACGACGCTTGAAAAGCGCATGAAGTGCGGGATAGGCATCTGTGGCCGCTGCGGTATAGGAGGAAAGTACGTCTGCCTGGACGGTCCGGTCTTCTCTCAGAAAGAGCTGAACGAGCTTCCGCCCGAACTGTAGTCAAAGCACCCGTGAATAAAAGCCCCGCCTGGAAACAGGCGGGGCTTTGCCCTGAATTGGGCCTTGGTCATTTTTCATATATGAAGAATTCTTGATATGGTAGCCAGCTCTTTGAT
>CAZJPT010000155.1:0-4762 GCA_964547835.1 uncultured Desulfovibrio sp. | reverse complement strand
ACGGACACAGTGGGCATTGTCATTCCCAACAGACATCGTGCCCTGGTCAATTTTCGGGAAATCGCTTCTTCGCAGGCCTTCATGAGCGCCGGCGGGGCGCTGCCTCTTATTGTGGGCAAGGACACCACCGGCAAACCCTTTGTCAGTGACCTTGCGCGCATGCCGCATCTGCTTGTGGCCGGTGCCACCGGTCAGGGCAAGAGCGTCTGCCTCAACGCCATGCTCACAAGCCTGCTGCTCACCAGAAATCCCGACGAGCTCAAACTGCTCCTGGTGGATCCCAAGCGGGTGGAGATGGGGATGTACGAGGATGAGTCCCATCTGGTGCACTCAGTCGTGAAAGAGGTGGATGATGCGAAAAATGCCCTGCTTTGGGCCGTGCATGAGATGGATCAGCGCTATACACACATGGCCCGCCTCTACACCAAGAACATCACAGGCTACAACCAGCGTCTGGCCAGTTATAATGGCAATCTGCCGTCTGAGCTCGCTGACTTGAAGCCCATGCCCTATATCGTCATTGTCATCGACGAGCTGGCAGACCTCATGCTGCAGGCCCGCAAGGAAGTGGAGCCCTGCATCATCCGTCTGGCCCAGCTGGCCAGGGCCTGCGGTATACACATGATAATAGCCACCCAGCGTCCCAGCGTGGATGTGGTCACCGGCCTGATCAAGGCAAACTTTCCCTGCCGCATCTGCTTCCGCGTGTCATCCAAGCAGGACAGCCTCACGACTCTGGGTTCAGTGGGTGCGGAAAAACTGCTGGGTAACGGCGACATGTTTTTCAATCCCAACGGCGGCCATTTGATGCGTTTGCACGGCCCCTTCCTGCGCGACGATGAAGTGCAGTCCGTGGTAGAATTCTGGAAGAAGCAGAGTCGTCCTGTGTACGAGGTTGACTTCTCCAGCTGGGAGGCCGATGAGGAGGAGAAGGGTGGCAGGCAGAAGAACCATGTGGTGGACAGCCGTGACGCCATGTACAACGAGGTCCTGGAATTCATCCGTGAAAAGGGGCATGTGTCCATCTCACTGCTGCAGCGGCGTTTTAACATTGGCTACAATAAAGCCGCACGCTACATGGATCAGCTCGATGCTGATGGTCTTGTTGGGCCCTCCCCGGGTGCCGGCAAGCCCAGACCCGTGCTCACTCGCTGAGCACCGGCGCGGCAGTTCCAGGCATTTCAAGGAGGAACGGGCACACGCCCGCACGAACATTATGCGCAAAGAGCTTTCCCTTCTCGTTCTGACGCTGCTTGTTCTGCTCGCACCGGGCAGCCCGGCCGGTGCTGACGACATTGCTGTTACAATCCGTAACCGCTATGCTTCCCTGAACACCTTCCAGGCTGAGTTCACTCAGTACCTGACCCATCAGGAAAGCGGTTCTACGGAAAAGCGTGAAGGTCGCCTTTTGTTTAAAAAACCGCTGTTCATCAGCTGGCAGACCAGAACACCCGTAGCCGAACAGCTCGTCATTAACGACAAGGAAATCTGGAATTACATCCCGGACGAAAAAGTGGCCTACCGCTATCCTCGCGAGCTGGTTGAGGACTCGCGCTCCTTAATCCAGGTGGTCACTGGACAGGCGCTTCTCTCTCAGGATTTTGAAGCAAGCGACGCCGGAACCGAGGGCAAACTGCGCATTCTGCAACTCTATCCCAAAGAACCTCTGCCTGCACTGGTGGAGGCCAGACTTTACGTGGATCCGGACAAGGGCTACATTCAGCGCGCAGTCATCACGGATTTCTATGGAAACAACAACGATGTGCGCTTCACTTCGTTTATTCCCAATGCCGACATCAGCTCCCGCGCCTTCAATTTCAGGCCGCCCTCTGGTGTAGAGGTGGAGGACAGGGTGGATCGCATCCTGGAGAGCAGGGATCTGTTTTGATGCCAGTGCTGTGTATTGCTGCCAGGAAACTGTGAAGTGCCTCCCTGCAATGTGCCATAGTGCTTGATGCTTGATGAAACAATGCGACATCGCTAGGCTTGTCGTCGATGACAAATTGTTGGTTCGCGTCATCGCGGGCCGCGAGGATACGTCGGAAAATTTGTCGCCGGCGTCCATGCTAAGTAAACAGACAGACCATCCGGACAGCCGGATGGCAACGGAAACATGCTATGAAAATATGCATTATCGGCTCCGGCTACGTAGGGCTTGTCACCGCTGCATGCTTTGCCGAAATGGGAAATACGGTCACCTGCGTCGACGTTAATGAGCAGGTTGTTGAAAAATTGAAAAGGGGAGAGATCCACATATACGAACCCGGCCTGGCGTCCATGGTCAAGTCCTCTCACGAGGCACGCCGGCTGGTCTTCACCACACGTCTAGCAGACGGCATGGAAGGCTGCGAGGCGGCTTTCATTTGTGTGGGCACCCCTTCTGACGAGGATGGTGCTGCTGACCTGCAGTATGTCATGGACGTGGCCAGAGAAATCGGGCAGACCATGACCGGCGAGCTTATCGTCGTTGACAAGTCTACCGTGCCCGTGGGCACGGCCGAACGCGTGCGCGCCATTGTTGCCGAAGAGCTGCAAAAGCGCGGCCTGGACATACCGTTTGATGTGGTTTCCAACCCAGAGTTCCTTAAAGAAGGCGCTGCTATTCACGACTTTATGAAGCCCGACAGAATCGTGATCGGCACCGATTCCGAGCGTTCCGCCAGCGTCATGCGCGAGCTCTATGCTCCCTTTGCCCGCAGCCGCGACAAAATCATCGTCATGGGCGTACAAAGCGCTGAAATGACCAAGTACGCCGCCAACTGCATGCTGGCCACAAAGATTTCCTTCATCAATGAAATAGCCGGTCTCTGCGAACAGGTGGGTGCCGATGTGCGCGAGGTGCGCGTCGGCATAGGATCGGACACGCGCATAGGCTATCAGTTTATCTATCCGGGCGTAGGTTTTGGCGGTTCCTGCTTCCCCAAGGACGTGCGAGCACTGATCCGCACGGCCCGCGACTTCGGGATGGAAGCGCCCCTGCTTACTGCCGTGAACAAGGTCAACAACCGTCAGAAGGTACACCTGGCCCGCATCATAGAGAGCTACTTTGAGCCGCAGGGTGGCGTGAAGGGCAAGACGATTGCCATGTGGGGCCTGGCCTTCAAATCCAATACGGATGACATGCGCGAGGCAGCCTCCCTGGACATCATCCGTGAGCTTACCAGGCAGGGCATGCGTATCCGCGCCTATGACCCTGTAGCCAGAGACAATGGCCGTCGTCTTCTCAAGGACAATGAACTGGTCACCATAGCAGATGATCAGTATGAGACCTGCCGTGGCTGCGACGCCCTGTGTGTAGTCACCGAATGGAATCAGTTCCGCAATCCCGATTACGATCTTTTGAAAGAGCTTTTGACCGCGCCGCTGATTTTTGACGGTCGCAACCTCTACGATCCGGAAGCCATGGCCAGAAGGGGCTTTGCCTATTTCTGCATCGGCCGCAAAGGACCCGGCATGGCCTGAACATCTCAGCTTTTCTGATGTACATGCAGAATTTCAGCTGGCCAGAAGGCTGGCTGGAGTCCTCGCTTGAAGACATTTGAGGGAGCATGCACGGACGAGGCGCAGAAAGATGTTGACTCAATATCCGCAAATAAGCCCTCGCAGTCAGTGTACAACCCACATTGGGCACTTCTCTTTTAGTAATTTTTCCTGGCCAGAAATGGCCAGGAATCGTCCGCAAATAACATGGATATTTTCTAAGTAGAGGCCGCATGATGAGCCTTCCACAAGGTCCGCGTTTGGTAAATTGTTTTACGGACAGTGCCTTAGCAACTTCCAGACCAACTATCATACGCGTATCCGTTCAGGGGGTAGCCCGAATCTGGCCCAACTTTGTAGCTGCTCGTTGACCTCTCATGGCATGCGGCACATTTCGTGCCAACGAACAGTTCGAAACGAGCGTCGTTTCATGTACGGCAACATTGCGAGCCAAAATCGCAACTCGCCAACAGAAGTGCGGGAGCGGTACTGTCGCACTGTCGCGTCGCACTTGACATTTTCACTGCGTCCTGACTGTATGTTGTTGCCGTGACCGGCCGGGAACGGGTCGCCCCGCAAGGTGTGATTCTCCGGATGTTTGGCTTGTACACCGCCTTTCTTTTTGTCGTTCACCCCCCAATTGAACTTGCCCGTGAACATCGGGTTTCATGTCTCTGCAGCTGTTTTACTTCCTCAGATGCGGGCTAGCAGCTTCAGGCAAGATCAAGTTATTTTTGTGCACTTCCTGAAACAGTTTCCCATGATAGGACGCTTTTCGCCTAAATAAAAAGCTGCCCTCAGGTGAGGGCAGCCCCAAATTTTGTCTGTGTGGCGTTTAGCTTTTCTTGCTGGCCACTGGCTTTACCACGTAGCCGGAGCGCAGACAGCGTGTACACACGGAGAGGGTGGTCACGGTGCCATTGGCGAACTGATGGCGCACGCGCTGCAGATTGGGTACAAAGCGACGCTTGGTCTTGATGTTGGAATGGCTGACCATGTTACCGACCTGCGGAGTTTTACCACAGAAAGCACACTCTTTGCTCATTGGAATTCCTCCCTGTATCTCGGAAAAATTATAATCGATAGGAGTGCCGTGAAAAGGAAGGTGCGGAAGAGTATGGCCAGGGACAGAAGGCCCCGCACAGGTGCGGCACGAAAGGCCCTTTTAGCCGAGTTATGCGTTGTTAGCAAGAGGAAAGCTGAGTGATTTTTTAAAATTTGCCAGATTTTAGAAATTCCGGAAAGATTATACGGATGGTATTCGGCTTTTTACAATGAAGTT
>CAZJPT010000154.1:0-4771 GCA_964547835.1 uncultured Desulfovibrio sp. | reverse complement strand
TGACCCGATACAATCTGGGCCGTTTTGATCAGTCGCAGGCCGCGCAGTGTCTCCGGGCCAAGCGTCTCGAAAAGACATTGGCAAATGTGCTTTGGCGACAGATAGCCATTGTCCCAGCAGCACAAAAGCTGTGCACGGACCCTGTCGCCCTTGTTCACGCGTACATCCTCCACCAGACGGCGCACATCAGTTGTCCTTGCCCCCTTTTTCGTCTCACGCGTGAAGGGTACGCTCTCCCTGGCCAGGAAAGCATCAGCCAGAGACATGATTTTGTCAGCCTTAACGTCAGGGGAAAAGATCACTGTAAAGCGCTCCCGCGAGGACAAGAGGGCACGTTCCTTGAAAGGCGCCGCATCACTTCTGTAGACGCGCAGCCCGGAGGGCAGACAGGAATTGAGTGCCGCCGCCAGATCTTCAGGAGCGAGCGGCTCGCGCAAGGTAATAGAAAACCATTCACACAGACTCTCCATGCCCACGGGCAGGGCCCTGCCAAAGCTCATCAAAGGCATGGGATGAAAACCGCGGGAATAGGACATGGGTACATGCGCACGGCGCAAGGCTCGCTCCAGTACGGCCTGCAGCTCCAGCTGAGAAATCCAGGCTGACAAGCCCATCTTTTCATGCCAGACGCGCAGTGTGATCTCGCGCTGCACCAGGGAGGGATCCAGATCTGGCGGAGTCTGCTTGAAATTACGCAGAACAAGACGGCCTTCAGCGTCGCGAGCCGGTTGATTGGCCAGCTGATCGCGCTGCGGATAGACCAGGCTGTTGCGTATCTCTCCGCTTCCCTCCCAGCTCAAGCGGCTTTTGATCTTGCCTCTGTCACAGGCACCGCACCCGCCGCAAGGGTGATAGCGGCAGTCCTCCGTGACCTTTCCCGCGAAGGCGCGTTGGCGTTCCTTGAGAAGGTATTCCGTACTGACGCCGCTCTCGATGTGTGACCAGGGAAGCGGCAGTGATGGATCCTGCCCCTTGACGCAATGTTGTGGATCATAGCCGTGTTCAGCCAGGGCTTCTAGCCAGGGCTCGAGGCGGAAATGCTCCATCCAGCAGGTAAGAATGGCGCCCTTGCGAAACGCCGCCTCCACAACATCAGCCATGGATCTGCCGGCCCTGGACAAAATGCCCTCCAGATGACTGACCCTGGGGTCATGCCAGCGCAGGGTCAGGCCACGAATCTGCTTGAACTCCTTAAGCACTACGTGAACACGCCGATTGATTTCCTCAAGAGAGATTTGATCCTCCCACTGAAATGGTGTGAATGGTTTGGGGACAAAGGGTGACAATGCCGCAGTGACTGACAGTTTTGGACTTCCAGGTCCGCCGGCGTAACGCACCTTGCGGCATAGATCAACGATGGCGTGCAAATCGTCGTCCGTTTCCGTAGGAAGGCCGATCATGAAGTAGAGCTTGATCTGACGCCAGCCGTATTCGAGGAGCTTTTGCACATGGGTAATGAGCTGTTCCTCGGTAACACCCTTGTTGATGACGTCGCGCAGACGCTGACTGCCGGCTTCCGGAGCCAGCGTGACCCCGGTGCGGCGCAGACGCGAGAGGCGCTCCATGATTTCGTCATCTATGGAACCTACGCGCAATGAAGGCAAGGACAACGTGATGCGTTCGCTGGCGCAATGGTCCAGCGTAGCCGCGCACAGGTGCTTGAGTGCCGAGTAGTCGCCGCAGCTGAGCGAGAGGAAGCTGATTTCATCAAACCCCGTGTCTTCGATACAGCATTTAAGCAAACTGGTGACAGTCTGCACGGATCGCTCTCGTGCGGGACGGTACACAAATCCCGCATTACAGAAGCGACAGCCGCGGGTACAGCCACGGGCTATCTCCAGGGAAAGACGGTTGTGCACTGTAGCCAGCGGCACCACCTGTCTTGTTGGTGACACGGCTTTGTCAAAGTCGCTCACAACGCGCCTTGTCGGCACCGGCAGATCTGCTTCCACAGGGTGACACGCGCTGTCCGGGCCTGGTTGAAAAAGAGAGGGGACGTAGATGCCGGGGACACGGGCAAGTGTGCGCAGCAGTGCGGATCGCGTCATTCCTGCGTCTCTGGCCTTTTCCAGATGCGTTAAAAGCTCCACCATCGTCTCTTCGCCGTCCCCGAGAACAACACAGTCCAGGAATGGTGCCATGGGTTCGGCGCTGATGGCTGCCCCGCCGCCGGCTATCACCAGGGGGCAGGAGAGCAGATCTTCGGAACGGTCGCGAGTGCGCAGGGGGATGCCGCCCAGATCGAGCATGTTGAGCACATCCGTGTAGCACATTTCGTGAGTAATGGAAAAACTCACAATATGGGCATTACACAGTGGCAGATCATCTTCAAGGGTGGCGAGCTTGACGCCTGTTTCGCGCAGGATGGCACAGCCGGCTGCGTCAGGCTCATAACAGCGTTCCGCCCACCACCCCTCGTGGTTATTGATGATGCCGTAAAGAATTTTTGATCCCAGATGGGACATGCCAACATCATAGAGATCAGGGAAGCACAGGGCACAGCGTAGCCTGACACTGGCGGGGTCCTTGTGGACAGCGCCCTGTTCGATACCCAGATAGCGGCTGGGGTCGGGCAGGCGATGTAGAAGTTCGCGCATATGTGATGACTGTGCTTCAGGGTCGGCACCCTGGCTGAAAATGGAAACGTATGAATGGATGAGGGAAGTCGCAGGACAGTGTATCCGCGGTGCGCCTGCGCTATCGAATGAGACTGGAATCCTTGCTGCCGGAAGAGCCGAATTGGAGTTTTCCGAAATGTGAGCTCACGGTAAGATTGGTAGTCACTTCAATATACTTGTCCTCAAGTTCCCTGGCCGTTTCCTTGAAGCGGTAAAGGATGAACTTTCCCTCGATGACAGCGTCGAAGGTATTCTCAAAAGGATAGCCGTAGGGGGCGAGCAGCATCTGCATGCCCTGCTGTGTGGGTACATTCTGCAGCTGGACAACGCCGCTCAGCACATCCTTTTCAGTGTCGTAGCGGCCGAGGACGATTTCGCCGGTCACGAGTTTGACCATGGAAACTGTATAAGCAGCCATAAACATCTCCTCAGGTTTGTGGATTGCAGGGCAAGTTGCTAGCGAGTCACTGGCCACTTTGTCAAGGGAAAGATACGCTGGCGAAAAAACAGGTCAGCTCTTTTCCGGCGCGTGAACGTGACCGTTATGGAGAGGCGCACCCGCGCCAGAAAAAGGTGGCGAATACCCTTTGCCAACAGTCCTGGAAAAGGCTAATAATACGGCATTATGAAAATGCAGCCAAAATTTCACGAAGAGGACTTGAACCTCCTGGAAGCTACGCTGGACTATCGTTTCAAGGACAGGACCCTGCTGGAACGCGCCCTGACGCACTCCTCCTACGCCAACGAATTCGGCAACGGTCAGGCGCATAACGAGCGCCAGGAATTTCTTGGCGATGCTGTACTTGAGCTGTGCGTTTCGTGGGAGCTGTACACGCGCTTCCCCTCCACCCGCGAAGGCGATTTAACGCGTCTGCGCTCGGGTCTGGTTAATACTGCAAGTTTTGCCAGACGCGCTCGGGACACGGGCATAGACAAGCTTATTCGGCTCGGCCGCGGTGAAGAGGGACAGGGAGGCCGCAATCGGGACTCTGTGCTGAGTGACGCCTTTGAGGCTGTGCTTGGCGCTGTCTACGAAGACGGCGGCTTTACCGCTGCCAGACGCGTGGTCAATCACATTTTTAAAAACGTCTGGCCGTGCGATCCCAACGAGGGGCGCAAGGAGCTCGATCACAAGACGCACCTGCAAGAATGCGTCCAGCATCTGTTCAACGGCTACCGACCGGTCTACAATCAGGTCGCTGTTACCGGGCCGAGCCATGCCAGGCAGTTTACGGTAAGCGTGCGGCTGCCAGACGGACGTGTGTTTGAGGCGTGCGGCACCAGTTGTAAAAAAGCCGAACAAAGCGCCGCTGCTCTGGCGCTGGCAGCCCTGCAACACGGAGCGCGGCAAAAGGGCGAAAAATAAGACCCGCGGCAATCGGGGATGACAGAGTGATATGCCGCCTCCATGTTGGGATGGCACTGCGGCTAAATTCGAATACGGCGGCAAATGCGACAAACTGGCTGAAGGAGAGCCTTCCCTTTTAATCCGGCATGAGCGGAGCCAGGAAGTGTTTCGCCCCTTTTCTGACGGGGCAGGCTGCGGTATAAAGCTTTCAGAAAGCCAAGGAGGAAAGGAAGTGTCCAGCTCAGTTCGTCCGTGTCTTTTTTCTGTCCTGATTTTCTTCGCTCTCACGTTGACGCCCTGCCCTTCGTTCTGTGATGAGGTTTTTGGCAGTGAGAAGGACCGCTCTGTCAAGCAAGCATCCGAACAGGATGCTGTTTCGGCAGAAGCTCCAGAGGGACAGTCCCCTTCTGCAGGGGTGACAGCCACGACGAAAGAGTCTGAAGCCAGCGCAGACAGAGTGCAGCGTGAGGACGGGAAAGAGGATGGTTTTATGTCGTCCGTAGCGCTGATACGCCATCTGGTGCATGACACCGACCTGCCGGCCATGCAGCGTTCCCTGGGACTTGTGTCCTTTGTCGGTGAGCTGGAGTCCATCTACCCTGGAGAGGATGCCTACGCCATTCTGCCTCTTGGACACGATGCCGTACTTGAGATCTATGACCTCCATTACCCGACGCGCCGTAAAGCCTCGCCCTTCAGGGCGGGGATATAAGGCGCACCTTAACTGGAATTTTTGCCTTTAATTGGGTGTACCACCTGTTTCCAAGTTTCACGCAGCGAGGCAATCCTGCAACATGAGTTCCTC
>CAZJPT010000153.1:0-4815 GCA_964547835.1 uncultured Desulfovibrio sp. | reverse complement strand
GGTCCAGGCTGCGTCTGCGTGCCCAGACTCTGGAGGAACTCGCCCGTCGTCTGGCCCGGGCGGCAGCCGGCATGGAGCGGCGCGCTGCAGCAGACGCGGAGGGACTGGCCTTGCGCCTTGCCCAAAGTGCCGGACGCTGGATAGCGGACAGGGAAGGAGCCCTGCTGCGCGCAGGGCGCTCCTTCAGCAGTGCCGGCCGGGCTCTGGTGGCGGCAGGAGAAAGGAGGGTCGAGACTCTGACCCTGCGTCTTGAGGCAGCCAGCCCCCTGGCCCCCCTCAAGCGGGGCTTTGCCCTTCTTAAGGATGAAAAGGGACACGTTCTGCGCTCTGTCCGGGATGCAATACCAGGGCGTGTCATTCACATAACGCTGACAGACGGCGCCTTCACGGCCGAGGTCAGGGATCCCATCCCGGAACAGAACACTCGGCAGCAGGCCGGGGCGCGGCAATTAAAGCCCGCACAGGACGAAGAGAATGGCCTTCGGGCCGGAGAACAATGCTTATGACTGAGAACAGGGAAACCGGGACCAGGGAAGAGACCAGAACGTTTGATTCCGAGCTCGCCCGCGTCCGCAACATTGTCGAAATGCTCGAGAGCAATCAGGTGGATCTTGAAACCGGCGCCAGGCTGTACCGCGAGGCCGGAGAGGCTCTGCGCTTTTGTCGCGAGCGCCTTGTGTGCGTGCGCAACGAGATAGAGCAGCTCAATGGCGTTGTGCAGACGGACGAGGATTTTCTGGCCGCAGATCGCTGAAATTCTGTCATGTACGGGGCAGGGGCGGAAGAAAACCGGCACAAGACAGCGCAGCAAAAAAAGGATATGATCGCCATGTTCAAATTTTCCGGAGGATGTGCGTCTGGTCCACCCGGGCCAAGCTGCCGATTCGCACCCCCAGGGAGGCGCTCATGGAACTCAGTGACGTGAAAACCAGGCTCGTGGAGACAGGGAGACTGGTGGAGGAAAATCTGCCTCTGCACGTCAGCAATCCCGGGACTCCGGATCGGCTGCGGGAATCCATGCGCTACAGTCTTCTGGCAGGCGGCAAGCGTCTGCGACCGGTCCTGTGCATCACAACGGCATCCATGTTTGGTGTGAGCGCGGACAAAGTGCTGCCCTTTGCCTGCGGCATAGAAATGATCCACTCCTATTCGCTGATTCATGATGACCTGCCGGCCATGGACGATGATGATCTGCGCCGCGGCCTTCCCTCCAACCACAAGGCCTTTGACGAGGCTACGGCCATTCTGGCCGGAGATGCTCTGCAGGCTGACGCCTTTCATGCCATGACGTGCTGTCCGCTGCCAGCGGAACGCGTGCTTGCAGCAGTGCGCTGTTTTGCCGGGGCTGCCGGCTCTGCGGGCATGTGCGGTGGTCAGGAGCTGGATATGCAGTGGACAGGCCGGCGTGTGGACCTCAAGGCCCTTGAACATCTGCACGCCCTCAAGACCGGCGCCATACTGCGGGCCTCCGTAGTCTGCGGGGGGCTGCTGGCAGGAGCGGACTCAGCCTCCCTTGACGCACTTTCCAGATACGGGGCGGCCATAGGGGTGGCTTTCCAGATTGCCGATGACATTCTGGACGTTGTCTCTGACACGGCAACCCTGGGCAAGCCGGCTGGTTCTGACGCCGAAGCGTGTAAAAATACCTATCCGGCTCTGGCTGGTCTGGAGGCCAGCCGGAAGATGGCCCGTGAATGGGCTGGACGGGCCCGTGAGGCACTGGCCGGTTTTAGCGGACCGGATGCCGAGTTTCTCTCGGGACTGGCCACGTATACTGTTGAGAGGGCAAAATAGATATGGGTGACAACCTGATGGCCATTCTGCAAGGCATTGACCTGCCGGGTGGTCTGCGTGGAATGACCAACGCGGAACTTGAGCGCCTGGCCGGCGAGGTTCGCAACCGCATTGTACAGGTGTGCGCCACCAACGGCGGACATCTGGCGCCAAATATGGGCAGCGTGGAACTGACTCTGGCCCTGCTGTCCAAACTGGACGTCAGCAGGGACAAGGTTATCTGGGACGTGGGACATCAGTGCTATGCATGGAAGATACTAACCGGCCGCGCCGCTGAATTCGGCACGCTGCGCAGTAAAAACGGCATCTCCGGTTTTCCCAGACGCGCTGAGAGTCCGTATGACGTTTTCGGCGTTGGTCATGCCTCAACATCCATATCCGCAGCTCTAGGTTTTGCCACGGCAAGAGACCTGAGCGGAGGCACCCATCATGTGGTGGCTGTCATAGGCGATGGCGCACTCACCGGCGGTGAGGCCTTTGAGGGACTGAATCAGGCAGGGCATCAGGGAAAGCGTCTGATCATTGTCCTCAACGACAACGAGATGTCCATTGCCCCCAACGTAGGTGCGCTTTCACGTTTTTTGTCGCGCACTCTGACAAGGCGCTGGTTCAGGCAGGCCCGCAAGGATGCGCTGGCCTTTCTGCGCACCATTCCGCGTATCGGCGGCAACCTGGCCCTGTATGCGGAGCGCGGCGAATGGTCCTTTAAGTCCTTCTTCACGCCCGGCATGCTCTTCGAGGCCTTCCGCATAGCCTATATAGGGCCTGTGGACGGGCATGACATTCCGGAGCTGCGGCAGCACATCGAGCGGGCCATGGCCGTGGAGGACGGGCCTGTGCTGCTGCATGTGCGCACCAAGAAGGGGCATGGTTACAAGGCCGCCGAACAGGATCCCACCCATTACCACGGGGTGGGGCACTTTGTGCCTGAGACCGGACGCTTTCTGTCCTCGTCGAGCAATGTGCCATCCTTTACCAGCATTTTTTCCAAGGCGCTTGTGGATCTCGCTTACCGCAACACCAGGGTGGTCGCCATTACGGCTGCCATGCCGGATGGCACAGGCACCACGGACTTTCAGCATGCCTTTCCGAACCGTTTCTTTGACGTCGGCATCTGTGAACAGCATACCGTGACCTTCGCCGCCGGACTGGCCTGCGAGGGCTACCTGCCCTTTACCTGTCTGTATTCGACCTTCCTGCAGCGCGGCTACGACCAGGTGGTACACGATGTTTGCCTGCAGAATCTGCCTGTCATCTTCTGCATTGACAGGGCTGGACTTGTGGGCGAGGACGGCGGCACCCATCAGGGCGTTTTTGACATCGCCTATTTGCGCCATATGCCCAACATGCATCTTCTGGCACCCAGGGACGACAACATGCTGGTCCGTTGTATGGAGACGGCTGCTGCTCTGGGGGCTCCTGTGGCCATCCGCTACCCGCGGGGTGCCGCCTTTGGCGTACCCGTGGATCCCAGGCCCCAGGTTCTGCCTGCCGGGCGTGGCGAAATTCTGTGCGAAGGGAAGGACATAGCCGTTCTGGCTGCAGGCCCGTGTGCTCATGTGGCCTGCAGGGCGGCGCGTCTTGTGTCAGAGAACACAGGCTGCGGGATCCTTGTTTTCGATCCCATCTGGTTGAAGCCCCTGCCCGAGGAGCAGATTACGGAGATTCTTAAGAAGTTCAGCCGTATCCTGACTGTGGAGGAAGCCTGCCTTGCAGGCGGCTTCGGTTCGTCCATCCTTGAACTGGCAGCCGACAAAAACCTGCTTGACGGCCTGCACATAGAACGTGCTGGCGTGCCGGATGTGTTTATCGAGCACGCAAGGCAGTCTGAGCAGCGGGCTGAACTGGGGCTTGACGTTCAGGGACTGACCGGAAAACTGCTGGCCATGGCCAGGGAACTCGGCTTTAAGGGCAAGGCCGAAGGCACGGCAGTCTAGGAATAATCAGAATATGCACGGCGCAGCACCCTGGTTGATGTATCCGGGGCCTTGCGTCGTGCACTTTTGAGTAAAGATGACAAAAACGAGAGGCGCGTAGCGGCCTGGAGGCAAAATGGCTCTGAGTATCGGTATCGTGGGACTGCCCAACGTGGGCAAGTCCACTCTCTTCAACGCCCTGACCAGGGCACAGAACGCGCAGGCGGCCAACTATCCCTTTTGTACCATCGAGCCCAACAAGGCTACGGTGGCTGTGCCTGACGCCCGCGTGGACGCACTGACACTCAAGGTGAGACCTAAGAAGACCATCTGGGCCAGTGTTGATTTCATAGATATTGCCGGCCTTGTCAGGGGTGCCAGCAAGGGCGAGGGGCTGGGCAATCAATTTCTGGGAAATATTCGCGAGTGCGCGGCCATCGTGGAGGTGGTCCGCTGTTTTGATGACGAAAATGTCACCCATGTGGACGGCAGCGTGGATCCCATCCGCGACATTGAGACGATAGAGACCGAACTTCTGCTGGCAGACCTCGAGACGGTCACCCGTCGCCTTGAGCGTCTGTACAAGCTCGCCCGCACAAACAAGGACGCTCGCGCTCTTGTGGATGTGGTTGAAAATCTCTCGCGGCATCTTGACGCCGGCAGGCCTGCCGCCTCTTTCCAATTGCCGGATGATGACGCCTGCGCCACCCTCTGGCGTGAAATGGGACTGCTTACGGCCAAGCCCGTCATCTACTGTGCCAATGTGGACGAGGACGGCCTGGGCGGTAACGACAAGTCGCAGCTTGTGAGCAGCTATGCCGCTGATCGCAATGCTGGCTTTGCCTTGGTTTGCGCCAGACTCGAGGAAGAGCTGCAGGGTCTGGACGAGGAAGGGCAAAAAGAGATGCTGGCCGCCTATGGCATTGAAGCCAGCGGTCTTGAAACCGTCATTCGTGCCGGCTACGCGACACTGGGGCTCATCAGTTATTTTACTGCCGGTCCTGACGAAGTGCGTGCCTGGACCATTCACAAAGGCTGGAAGGCTCCCAGGGCAGCAGGCGTCATTCACACGGATTTCGAAAAGGGCTTTATCCGCGCAGAGGTT
>CAZJPT010000152.1:0-4816 GCA_964547835.1 uncultured Desulfovibrio sp. | reverse complement strand
AGATGGGATTCGACAACATCACGTGTAAGATCTGTTTTTGATCGACATGATATTTCATTTGTCTATTCATATAGCGAAATGGCCATGCTCGTTTCTGGACTTGGTTATGAATGGGCTATTGATAAGACTGAAAAATGTCTTGCAGAGCTGATGAGTCTTCTTCACCCGGACATCAGCGCCAAAGAGCTTAAAAAGCAGGAAACTGCTACTGCAAATTCTGCTCTCTTATCCTTGTTCCCGCAGGAGAAGCGCAGTGCCATTACCCTGACTTGCAAATCGGCCGATAACCTCGACCACATAGCAGACCACAGCATTGACGCAATAGTCATGGATCCGCCCTACTACGACAACGTCATGTACGCAGAGCTGTCGGACTTCTTCTACGTCTGGCTCAGGCGAACCGCAGGCTACGTCTACCCTGAGCTTTTCACGCTGCTTCTGACAGACAAGGAAAATGAAGCCGTCGCCAATCCCGCAAAATTCAGCGGACAGAAGAAAAAAAAGGAGCTTGCCCATCAGGACTACCAGCAGCGCATGGCTGCCATCTTCGCAGAATGCAGAAGGGTCCTCAGAGAAGACGGTATCCTGACGCTCATGTTCACTCATAAAGCAACTGGTGCCTGGGACGCCCTGACCATGGGGCTTCTGGATGCAGGCTTTGCCATCACTGCCAGCTGGCCTGTGAACACGGAAGCAGAAGGGTCTCTTCACATACGTGACAAGGCAGCAGCCAACTCGACCATTTTCCTGGTCTGCCGCCCCAGAAAGAAGGAACAAGGCGAGGAAATGGTGTTCTGGGAAGATCTTGTCCCACTCGTCAGACAACGAGTTCAGGAACGGCTTGTCACCTTCAAGGCTGCGGGTATTTCTGGCATAGACAGATACCTTGCCTGCTTTGGGCCTGCGCTGGAAATCTTTTCCGCGCACTGGCCGGTCAGAAGAGGCACGCCAAAACCCGTGCCAGCCGACAGAAGAGCACGACAGCATTCACGTACTGAGACTGCGCAGGATCCGTATGCGGTCACACCTGAAGATGTGCTGAACATTGCCAGAGCTGCCGTGAAAGACTGGGCCCTGCAGCAAATTCTGCAATCGCAGCGCAAGGCAAACATGGATCCGCTTCTGGAATGGTTTGTGCTGGCCTGGGATACCTTCAAGGCGCCGCAGTTCCCCTATGACGAAGGTCTGAACCTTGCCCGCGTCGTCGGCATTGATCTCGACAGCGACGTCATCAAAGTCATTGCTGAAAAGAAGCAGAGTAACATCGTGCTCTGGGACATCGAAACAAGGGCTGCCAAAGCATCTCTGGGGTCTAAAAATGGCTCCCGTTCCATGCTGGACGCTCTGCATCATGCCGTACACACTGCCCATCAGACGACCCTGGAAGCCAGTGTCGAGCAGATTCGCCAGCTCGGTCTCGACAAGGAGCCTGCCTTTCTGGCCGGCATTCAGGCACTCCTGGACGTGCTGCCGCCTTCACGCTCCTTTACCGGCATTGACCCGGGCAAGGCGCTGGAGCCCTCTGCCAACGACTTTGAGGTACTGGAAAAACTGCGCCGTCTGATGTTTAGCAAACAGATCCCCCGCCCCAGACAGCTGAGTCTTACAGACTTGCTTGATTCCCAAAGCTGAGCCGTACACCATGACTACCCTTCGCGACCATTGCTGGAAAAAAAAATACACACCTGCTGTCGGGCAACTGCTCACGTGCTTCTACGTGCCGGCCATCTCCTGTGCTGTCCGCTATGACCGCACTACCGGCTTCTTCTCTTCGCAGGCGCTTGCAGCAGCCTCCAAGGGCGTTGAGGGGCTTGTCGACAACAAGGGGAAAATGCGCATGGTCTGCGGGTGCACCCTTGGCGAACAGGAAATCCGTGCCATCCAGAAAGGCCTGAGCCTGAAGGATGCTGTCGATGCCCGCCTCAAAGACATTCCCTTCGAAGCCGTAGATGACATTCAGCATGACGGTCTGGAACTGCTTGCCTGGATGGTTGCCAACGACTTCCTGGAAATACGGCTGGCCGTGCCCTGGGACCTGGAGGCAGACAGTCCCGGGGCAGACATTGCCCTTTTCCACGAAAAGACCGGCATTCTCGAAGACGCTGCGGGAAATCGCATTGCCTTCAGCGGCAGCATCAATGAGACCAGGGAAGCCTGGACCAGGAACTGGGAGACATTCCATGTCTTTTCTTCCTGGGATGACGGACGGGAACACCTTAAGGAAGACGAGGAGAGCTTTTGCAGACTGTGGCAGAACAACGAGCCGACTGCACGCGTCCTGAGCATCGGGGAGGCACTCAGGAAGAAACTTCTGGCCTTTGCGCCTGCTCACGGAGCTCTCCCCCGACGCCTCAGGGACAGACCGTCTCCGGAAGCAAAGAACGGTGAAAAGCCTCCACTTGCCGTGTCGTCTGGGAGCCATGACAAAGCGTACAACGAGATCTGGACATGCATTCGGACAAGTCCTGCCCTTTCTCCCCATGGCGACAGCGTAGGCGAGGCTACTGCGGCAGTGGACCCCTGGCCGCATCAGGTACGGGCCTTTGCGCGCATGTACACGCACTGGCCCCCAAGGCTGCTCATTGCCGACGAAGTAGGTCTTGGCAAGACCATTCAGGCTGGCATGCTGATCCGCCAGGCCTGGCTTGCCGGCCGGGCACGGCGCATTCTGATTCTTGCCCCTAAGGCTGTTCTGCAGCAGTGGCAGCTGGAACTGCGGGAAAAATTCAATCTCAACGTGCCCATCTATGATGACGGCGAACTGCGCTGGTCTCCATCACCCATGACTGCAGGCAGGCAAACCAAAAAAGTTGCTTTTTCTGACTGGCACAAGGAACCCCTTGTCATAGCCTCAAGTCATCTCATGCGCAGAAGGGAGCGCAGGGAGCAGATTCTGAACGAAGCAAAAGCATGGGACCTTGTCGTGCTTGATGAAGCTCATCACGCAAGGAGCCGGGGCAGCAGAGACCTTGTGGCAGGCTCTCCAAACCAGCTTCTTGCTCTCATGCGCTCGCTGAAGGACAGGACACAGGGCCTTATCCTGCTGACAGCAACCCCCATGCAGGTCCACCCGCTGGAAGTCTGGGATCTTCTGTCCCTTCTTGGACTTCCCGAGGAATGGACTGCCGAAAACTTCCTGCAGTTTTTTGCAACTGTCAGCCACCCCTCTCCAGACAAGACAAAACTTGCTTTCCTGGCCATGCTCTTCAAGAGCATGGAGCGTACGTTCGGGCCCATAGACGAACAACTCGCCCTGCGCCTCGAGCCAAACCATAAGGAGTACGCAGTCAAAAAAGTCCTGCGGAGCCTGAGGGAGGAATCGACCATCCCCCTGGGTAACTTGAGCCTTGTGCAGCAGCAGTATACGCTCAGGCTTCTGAAGGCATGGAATCCTACCACTGTTCTAATCTCCAGGCATACCCGCGAACTGTTGCGCAGGTACCACAGCCAGGGCAAACTCACAGCCTCCATAGCCACCCGCAAGGTACAGGATCTGCTTGTCGATCTGACCAGCGCGGAACGAGCACTCTACGAGGAGGTCGAAGACTATATTTCTCTGACCTACAACAGGGCCTCCCTGGAGACGCGCAATGCCATCGGCTTTGTGATGACCATCTACAGGCGCAGACTGGCAAGCAGCTTTCATGCTCTGGCCATGACACTGCGAAACCGCCTGGACAACCTGGACAGCGCCACTTCAGAAGACCCGGCAGCAAAGGACCTGAGGCTGCGGGCAGCCGAAAACCTTGCAGATGAAAGTGTCTGTGACGGAAACGGCGATGTCATGAGCGAGGATGACGCTCTGGCCCTGCAGTGCGAGGCGCTGAAGGCAGAGGAACTGGATACTATCAGGCATCTGCTTGCAGCCACCAGAAAACTGCCCCCGGACAGCAAGCTGCAGGGGCTGCTCAAAGTCATCCGGGAATTGCAGGCGGAAGGCTACACACAAGTCATCGTGTTCACGCAGTACACGGATACCCTGGACTTTTTGCGCAGGGAACTTGGCCGCAGAGACCGGGATGCATCGACCATACTGTGCTTTTCCGGGCGCGGCGGCGAGCGCTGGAGCAATGGCGTATGGCAGCCAATTCCCTCCGAAACGACCAAAAAACTTTTCCGGGAAGGCAAGGCTGAAATCCTTCTCTGCACGGATGCCGCTGCAGAGGGCCTGAACTTCCAGTTCTGCGGCGCTCTTGTGAACTACGACATGCCTTGGAATCCCATGAAGGTGGAACAGCGCATAGGCCGTATCGACAGACTGGGGCAGCGCTACCAGACCATCCGCATCGTCAACCTAATGTACAGGGATACAGTCGAAGCA
The DNA here is from genome assembly GCA_964547835.1 of uncultured Desulfovibrio sp. Lineage (GTDB taxonomy): Bacteria > Desulfobacterota > Desulfovibrionia > Desulfovibrionales > Desulfovibrionaceae > Desulfovibrio. The sequence goes on along the minus strand of CAZJPT010000152.1, from coordinate 495 downwards.
GACATCTATCAGGCCCTGCAGGAGCGTATCAGTCTGTTCGACAGCGTTGTCGGTAGGTTGCAGCCCATTTTGGCGCGCATCCCTCAGATGTTCAGTGATTTCACCCTGAACTCGCCCACCAGGGACTCTGTTCCGACAAAAAAACATGTCCTCGACAAGCTGGATGATGTCATTGCAGAGCAGTCCGAACCCAAGCTGAGCCTGGACGACCTTGGGGACGATGAGTTTGACATGCCCGAAAGGGCCCAGCCTGCCTACGACCTGAACAGCCTGAACGCCATTCTGGAGGACGGAAGCTTCCTTCCCCCTGGCTGTCATGCAGAACGTGCTGGAGCCAGGGACTACAAGTATCAGCTCCCCGGCATGGAACACCCCATCCGTGTCACCACCGACAAGGACTTCTTCGAGGAACATTCGCAGAGCGTGGAACTCTGGTCTCCTGGCTCGCCGGCTTTCCCGTGGGAAAAGACAATCGGGTAGGAGGGGCGATTGCTC
>CAZJPT010000151.1:0-4878 GCA_964547835.1 uncultured Desulfovibrio sp. | reverse complement strand
GAAGGGACAAAACAGTGTCATTCCTGCCCAAGGCCACGCTTCATGAGACATTGTGCTGCTTCGGCAGCTGTGATTTTACCTTCCAGAATATCGCAGACCGCCCAGGTGACAGGAACGGGCACGCCGAGTCTGGCAGCCAGTTCTTTCACTGCAAAGGCTGTCTTGACGCCTTCAGTCACCATACCGATCCCCTTGCCAGCCTCTTCCAGGCCGATGCCTCTCCCAAGGGCAAGTCCCAGGGTGCGGTTGCGTGACAGTGCCCCTGTACAGGTAAGCACCAGATCACCAAGGCCGGACAGTCCCAGGAAGGTGTGCTCGCTGGCGCCCAGGGCAACGCCCAGACGACAGATTTCCGCCAATCCTCTGGTGAGGAGGGCTGCACGGGCGTTGGTGCCGATGGCCAGACCGTCGCAAAGGCCGGAGGCGATGGCAATGACGTTTTTGACTGCGCCACCGAGTTCAACGCCTTTCACATCCGTTGACGTGTAGCAGCGGAAGACGGCGGAGCTGAGCAGATGCTGTATCTCAGTGGCTGTTTCCAGTTCCCTGGATGCCACCACGACGGCCGTAGGCCGTCCCTCCATGACCTCCCTTGCAAAGGACGGTCCGGAAAGGACTGCATAGCGCACACGCTTTTCGCCAAGCACGTCCGCACATACTTCGGCTCCAGTCATGCCTGTACTCAATTCAATACCCTTGGCCACGTTGACGACAACGCAACCTTCCTGCAGCAGATGACCGTGCATTTTCAGAAAGCCCCGCTGCTGCTGACAGGGAATTGCCAGAATCAGCAATGGACAAAACAACGCGCCCTCCCCGGACGGATCCGTGGTGGCGCGCAATGACGGGTGCAGAGGAAGGCCTGCCAGATAGTGGGTGTTTTCGTGAATTGAGTTAATGGCATCACAGACAGCATGGTCACGTAGATAGAGTGTGACCTGATGTCCGCGGGCAGCCGCGATCTGTGCCAGGGCCGTCCCCCAGCTTCCACCACCGGCGACGCAGACACGGCGCTGGTCTGTGCTTGGCTGTGTTTCCACAGATGCTCCTTGAAGAACATAGAACGCGGTTTCGCCTGATGGCATGACTCTCGTGAATTGCAGCACAAGCAGTCGGTCAAAGCGCGGCAAAAACAGGCGATTTGTCGCGGATGAATTCCTGGAAACAAAGAGTTAAAGAGCCTTGTTCTTTTTTTAACAGGCGTACTTTTACACGACTAAAGGGTTTCGTCAAGAGAGAAGCTTTCCTTTGTCTGGTGCAGACGTTCTTCAAGTGCGGCCAGCTGCTTGCGTTCTCTGGTGCCCTTGGGGCGCAGTGCGTCAAAATCTGCATCACGTTTCTGATGGCGGCAGAAAACAAGAAAACCCGTGTGGGCAATCATGCGGTCACAGGGACGCAGACGATCCGCCAGGGGTTTCCAGTCCCTGAGCAGCAGTTCCTGGACCTCGATATTGTCAAAGGGGCCTTTTTCAAGCCCCTTGAGCAGCTCGCTCACCTGTGCGGTCGTAGGGAGTAAAAAGCCGAGCGTGGCGCCTGGACGTACGGCGGCGAGGGCTTGATCCAGGTATTCCCAGGGCGTGCGCACGTCCAGAAAAAGTGCATCGGCGCCAGTGACGCAAAATCCTTCGGCTACATCACGCACATTGATCTCAACGTTATCTCCAAGGCCTGCCCAGTCCAGGTTGCGACGTGCCAGTCTGGCGAATCCCTCCCTGGCATCATGTGAGACGACACGGCCTGCAGGCCCGCAGAACCAGGAAAGGGCCAGAGTCAGTCCGCCTGAACCGCAGCCAGCCTCGCAGATAAGCCGGCCTGGCCCCGCTCCAAGACGCATACAGATGTAGGCTACGTCCTTGGGGTAGATGATCTGTGTCTGACGCTTGATGCCCTTGAGCAGGTCCTGCAGGGTCACCTCCTGCACCTGCACCGGGCGATCCAGACTGGTGCGCACCGTGTCGCCGAAATTGGCTGCTGCTACGTCGTCGGCAGCAACGACGCCATCGTGACTCTGCCAGGTTTCGCCCTTTACCAGACGCCTCAGGTAGCGTTTGCCTTTTGGTGTGACGTAGAGAATCAGGGAGTCGTACGGAATCATAAAAATCCTTGTGGTTGCCGGAGGGCAACAAGTCCATCGCGTTGCCGGGGAAAGCAGGTGGCCCGCTGCATGCGGTTCCAGGGGGATTAAAACATCTCTCGCAGCAGAAGCTCGCTGTCCTCACCAGCGTCATCGGGAAGGTCTTCCCCGTCCTGGATGAGGCCATCCAGAGCATTCCTGCCGTCCTCGGTCTGATTTGCGAGGAAGGGCAGACCGTCAATCATGACAATATCCGGAGGCTGGGTGAAATCCTGAGGCATGTCAGCATAGGCGGCATCTGCCTTCTCACGGTAGGCACGGAAGATTGGAGCCGCTGTGCGGCCGCCCTGCTCCTGGCGTCCCAGGGAGACATTGCTGTCATAACCAACGTACACGCCGGTGCACAGATAGGGCGTGAATCCAACAAACCAGACGTCGCGGGTGTCGTTGGAGGTGCCGGTCTTGCCGGCGATGTTGAGCCCCTCAATGCGCGCACGGCTGCCTGTGCCGGCATTGACAACGTGTTTGAGAAGTATATCCATTTGATAGGCGTTCTGCGGGCTTATGGCCTGCCAGTGCTCAATGTTCTGGTGATAGAGCTCCCGCCCGTTGCGGTCCTTTATGGAGGTGATAATGCGGGGACGCACGCCAAGACCGTTGTTGGCAAAGGGGGCATAGGCCTGTGTCAGATTCAGGGGTGACACACCTACGGAGCCCAGAGCCAGAGAGAGCACGTGCGGGAAATTGGGCTCAAGCCCCAGCATTTTGGCACGATCAACCACCTTGTCTACGCCTACGGCCTGACAGACACGTACTGCAGGCGTGTTGCGGGACAGGCTCAGCGCCTGGTGAAGAGGCATCTCTCCACGGAAGTTGTGATCGAAGTTGCCCGGGCGCCATACTTCGCCTGTACCAGGGATGACGTATTCGTAGGGAGCATCCAGAACGAGGGATGTGGGAGTGAATCCGTTGTCAAGCGCTGTAGAATAGATAATTGGCTTGAAACTTGAGCCCGGCTGGCGCCGTGACTGTGTAGCGCGGTTAAAGTGGCTGTCGCCAAACTTGTAGCCACCGATCAGCGCCACAACATCGCCTGTCTGTGGTTCAATGCTGACAATGGCTCCCTGAACCAGAGGCTCCTGCTGCAGGGCAAGAGAGATGACCTTTGCCTGATCCTGTTTCTCTGCAGCCTTCCTGGCCTTGTCAGTTTTTTTGACAGGCACAGGCCTGGCCTCGCTCACCCAGATGACATCGCCGGCAGAGACAATGCCGCGTGAATTGGTGCGCGGGGCGAGACTGGAACGTTTTCTGGCCCACTTGAAGTTGGCCTGGGAGATGACGCCTGAATAGCCGGACCCTAGGTCAACACGGATTTCAGAGGCGGTAACGGAGGTCACAAGTGCTTCTGTCCATGCGCCGCCTGCAAGGTCCTCAGGGGAAAACTTCTTTTTGTCCAGGAAGGCCTGTCGCTCGGCCTGGGATTCAAGACGTCGTGCTGCGCCACGCCAGCCCTGTCGCTTGTCGATGGTTTCCAGGCCTTCACGCAGGGCCTGACCGGCCAGCTCCTGTTGAAGAGGGTCCATGCACGTCTGCACCGTGAGGCCAGCCTCGTAAACGTAATCCTCACCCGTGCGGTGGGTGCCAATACCAAGGGCTCTGATGTTTCCATCATTAAAGAACTCAAGCAGCAGGCGGCGGGCTTCCTCAAAATACCACTGCGCCGGTCCGGTGACGTTTTCGGTCATGCTCCAGTAGACCAGCGGCTCGGCTGCAGCCTGCTGGTACTGTTCCTCGCTGATCCAGGCCAGAGAGCGCAGGCGCCCAAGGACTTCCATTTGCCTGGCCTTGGCAGTATCAGGATGGCGGAAGGGATTGTAGCGGCTCGGCGCCTGGGGCATGCCAGCGATAAGGGCCGCTTCGGCCAGGGTGATGTTGGCCGCATTCTTTCCAAAGTAGGTTCTGGCTGCTGCCTCGACGCCGTAGGAGTGCTGTCCAAGAAAGATATAGTTGAGGTAGAGGGCCAGGATCTGATCCTTGCTCAGCTCGCGCTCGAGCCTCATGGCCAGAATGGCCTCTTTCATCTTGCGAAGATAACTGCGCTCCGAGGTGAGCAGGATTTGCTTGACCAGCTGCTGGGTTATGGTGCTGCCGCCCTGACTGGTGGTGCCACGTTCCAGGTTGACCAGAGAGGCGCGGATAATGGCCAGGGGATTGATGCCTGGGTGCTCGTAGAACATGCTGTCCTCAATGGCCAGAAAGGCCATGGGCAGATACTCGGGCATGTCATCCAGGGTGATGACAAAGCGTTTTTCGTGATAGAGCATGCCCAGTAGCGAGCCATCCCTGGCCAGGATGGTGGTGGCCTGGGGCGCCTCATAGCTGGTAAGCCGCTTTAAATCAGGCAGGTCCTGCGTCACCCAGTTGTAGAGAAGAAAGATTGCTGCACAGCCCATGACGCCCAAAGCAAAAACAATGCCAAAGAACCAGCGCACAACAGCGCCCAGGAGTGAGCGACGTTTTTTCTTCGGCTGCCTGGCTTCGTCATCCTTCGTCGTGTCTTTGCCCTGGCGGCGGTCCGCAGCTTGTTCTTTGTCCTGAGATTCTTCGGGATCGAGAGAAAGGTGTTCAAGCGTCATCAGTAAAACCGGCACAAAAAAACCGTATGCCTACGGGGTGAAAGCGCCGCCTCCTCTTGAGAGTCTGTCTGGGATGAACGTCGTCTGCCGTCTTGTCCGGGCCTCAGTCCTGTAGCCGGGAGTGAGCCCGAGTGAAGGCAGATATGGGTATTATGCTTCTGCCAGTCA
>CAZJPT010000150.1:0-4883 GCA_964547835.1 uncultured Desulfovibrio sp. | reverse complement strand
TTTTAAATTTTTTTGTTGAACTCTTTGAAACTCACCCTACGTGCGTGGGCCGTGGCCGACGGCGTGAATGACGCCCTTTTCCAGCCATATCAGTCTGTCGCACTGTTCGACTGTCGTCAGCCTGTGGGCTACAATGACAATGGGCAGCTGTCCCTTCAGTGCGGCTATGGTTTCCATAATGGTCTTTTCCGTTCCCATATCGAGGGAGCTGATAGACTCATCTTTTGATCAGCGCGGACTGGGATCTGTCCGGGCTGCAGCTGTGTCGCGGGACATCCACCAGCGTTCCAGATTCCAGGTAATGCCGGCAAGAGCAGGTTGTATGCCCTGAACGCGGGCACTCACTATGGGGAGTGCAAAGGGAACATACAAAAAGCAGTAGGGCTGTTCCTCGGCCAGTATTTCCTGCACGCCCCAGTAGATGGCGCGACGCCTTGTCTCATCCTGGGTGTGTCTGCCCTCCTCGAGCAGGGCATCGAGGTCCCTGTTGATAAAACGCGTGAAATTCAGTCCGCCGTCCACGGCCTGGGAACTGTGCCAGACCTGGTAGAGATCGGGCTCAGGAGTGATGGTCCAGCCCAGAATGACTGCGTCGAAGGCGCCCTTGTTGACAAACTCATTGATGAAGGCTGCCCATTCTACGGTGCGCACGTGCACCTTGATACCGACAGCAGCAAGCTGACTCTGGATGATGGTGGCAGCCAGGATGCGCTCGGCATTACCCTGATCGGTGAGCACGGTGAAGGCCAGGGGAAGGCCGTTTCTGTCGACAATGCCGTCATCATCGCTGTCTGTGAAACCCGCCTCAGCCAAGAGTTTTCTGGAGAGCTCTCTGTTCTGAGGGACAGGCTTCAAATGAGGGTGGAAGACGGATGTGCCGGGTTTGTATGGTCCGAAAGCGGCAACGCCCTGTCCCAGGAGCGCTCCCTGGACAAGCTCGTCTCTGTTGATGGCGCAGGAGATGGCCATGCGCACCTTTTTGTCCTGAAAGAAGGGGTGGCGCATGTTGAAGCCAAGATAGGTGTAGGCTGAGGCCAGATAGCGGTATTTACGGAAATTTTTGTCCCAGTCAGCACCCTTTGTCTGCAGCAGGTACTGTTCAGGGGATAAGGATGTCATATCCAGACGCCTGGCACGCAGTTCCATGAACATGGTGGCTGAGTCCGGGATGATCCGGTAGATGACGGCGTCAAGAAAGGGGCGACCTTCAAAATAGCCTGGATTGGCCTCCAGCGTTACTCTGGACCCGGACTCCCAGGCGCCAAGCTTGAACGGACCTGCCCCCATGGGCTTTCTGGCAAAGGTGCCGCGCCGCCAGTCCTGTCCCTCGAGAACGTGCCTTGGCAGGACAGGCTGGCAGAAGGAGGCCAGGGCCCTGGCATAGTAGCTTTCATAGGTGCAGCGGACAGTATAGCGATCCACAGCCTCTATGCCGGTGATGCGCATAAAGTCTTCGGCGTAGGGGCTGCCTGTGGCGGGATCAGCGACGGTTGTCACAGTATAGACAAGATCGTCAGCCGTGAGCTCCGTTCCGTCCTCCCAGTGTATGCCTTGTTTGAGGCGGATTGTGAGAACTTTGCCTTCCTCGGAGAGGGTGGCGCTCTCGGCGGCCCATGGTTCAAGTTCCAAATCCTTGTTATAGCGCAGCGGCGAGACAAAGATGAGGTTTGCTACCTGGTGCGATGCCGAGTCCATACTGATGTAGGGATTCAGATTTGATGGTTCGCCTATGCTGCCAAGTATGAGGCTGCCGCCTGGCGTGGCAGATTCATGCCTGGAGGAGGCAGTGTCAGAATTTGCCGGAGCAATGAGCGGATGGAACAGCAACAAGATAAGACAGAGCGGCATAAGTAGTCGATGATACATCGATTTTTTAAACTTAATGCGTAATGCGAAGAGGCTGTTGATCATTCTGTCCTTTTTGAGATATAATTCTCAAGATAGATCCTTTGTTGTGCGGTCTTCTTTCGCAGGCTGTCAGACTTGGAATCACGAAAAAATTTTCCGCAAGGCTGAGGTAACATGAGTCGATCCGAACACAGCGTCATCCTGGAGTTCAGCCAGGCTTTCTTGCATGACAAGGTTCCGGAGTATATCCGCGATGCAGGCAGCTTTATCCTCTCTGAATCCGGAGTGCAGAAAATACATATTCAGGAAGGGGAGACGTGGGAAGTCACCGGAAACATCCAGGGGGATGATTTCCAGATTTATACGCCGCAGTTGACCTTCTCGATCTTTGATCATTCTGTCAAGTCGATGTGCAACTGTTCAGACGCCTTCACAGGTGTCTGCTGTCATGTCGCGGCCTTGACTCTGTACCTTGTGGACGAATTGCGCAAGGAAGAGGGGCACGAGACGGTAAATCATCAGCCTATGGTAGACTGGCGCCAGTCCTTTCTGGGCTTCTTCAGCACAGACATGGAGCCTGAGCCGGGCAAGCACTATCTTGTGTTCCGCTTTGAGCCCGACCAGGGACGCCTGCTGGTTTCCTTCTTCCGGTCCCGTCAGAACAAGGCCGGTCTTTCTACGGTGCACAATGAGGTGACCCTAGAGCAGATCATCGGCAATCCGGAGTGGTGTGAATGCTCGCCCGAGCTGCCCCGCGTAGCCCGACAGATTGGTCTGCATGTGGGGTATTTCGGTCACAAGGTGGAAATTCCCGACGGACTTGTCTCCTGGTTCTTCTGGGCTGTGCGGCACGAGAACTATATCTTCTGGAAGGACACGGACCAGCCCTGTCGTATCGAGTCCACCCCCTTTGCACTCAAGCTCAAGCCCAGACTGGACAGCCATGGCTTCTGCTTCGAGGTGCTTTTAAAGCGCGAGGGCAGACCACTCATCTATATCAGCACGCATGATGAGGAGGAAAACGGCGGGCATATGCACGAGGACAACACAGAGCCGCCGGTAACCTTCCATGGTCAGATGCCGCTGTGGGTGTGCTACCACAGAAACTTCTATCCCGTGCAGACGGGGCTTGATCCGGCACTGGTGCGCAAGCTCATCTACGAGCATCCCGTAGTCTCTCACGAGGAAATTTCGGAATTTCTGGATCGCGTCTGGACCAGGCTGCCCTCCTCGGAGCTTTACGAGCCGGAAAAATTTCTCAAGATGATGGAGCCGGTCTTCCAGCCGGCCACCTATTATCCCAAGCTCTTCCTTGACGAAGAAGGAAGTCTGCTCACCCTGGAGATCGACAATATTTACGAGACCCGCCACGGGGAGTTCTGTCTTGGCGGCCCCAATCCGGATTTCCAGACTGGCAGCTATACCTACCAGGGGCAGACCTATCTGGTGCGCAGGCATCAGCAGGAGGAGGCCGCTCTTCTGGCGGAATTGACCAGCATAGGCTTTCAGCCCCGTTCCAACAAGCTCTGGTTCCTGGAACCTGAGGAAGCCATTGCCTTCCTGCTGGATACGTATCCAGCGCTTGTGGAAAAATACCGCGTCTATGGGGAAAGAGCGCTGTCCCGCTACAGGATGCGCTCTACCAGGTCCCATATTCAGGCCGAGGTTGTCAGCAACGAAAAGGACAAGATTTTCTCCCTGGAGATCAGCGTTGACTACGACGGACAGTCCCTGCCCCTGGAGAAAATCTGGAAAGCCTGGATGCGCGGCAAACGCTACGTGCAGCTTAAAGACGGAGCCTACACGTCACTTCCTGAGGAATGGCTGCAGCGCCTGGCCCATAAGCTCACGGCACTGGGGCTGGATCCCACCAAGCCTCCGCAGACCGTCTTCAAACAGTTTGAGGCTCCCATGCTGGACAGCATTCTGGAGGACGTTCCGGACACGCGGACCGATAGTTTCTGGAGTCAGCTCAGGGAGAAGATCCATTCCTTTAAGGAAGTGCGCGTCATATCCACACCCAAGGGACTGAATGCGGAACTGCGTTCCTATCAGTTGCAGGGCCTGGCCTATCTCAATTTCCTCTCTGAATACGGTTTCGGGGGCATCCTGGCCGACGAGATGGGACTTGGCAAGACGATACAGACGCTGGCCTTTGTGCAGCACATGGTGGAAGAAAATATCTCCGGGCCAAATCTCATCGTAGTGCCTACCTCCGTGCTCCCCAACTGGGACCGTGAGGCGGAAAAATTCGTGCCCAATCTCAAGCGCGTCATTATTTACGGCACGCACCGGGAAAACATGTTCCGGCAGATTGGCGACTCCAATCTCATCATCACTACATACGCACTTTTGCGCAGGGATCTTGACGAAATCAAGAAGTTTGACTTTAACGCAGTCATCCTGGACGAAGCACAGAACATTAAAAACCCCAACACCATCACAGCCCGCTCGGTGCGGCGTCTGAACGCCCGCCTCAGGCTGTGCCTCTCGGGTACGCCCATCGAGAACAACCTCTTTGAGCTGTGGTCACTCTTTGAGTTCCTCATGCCCGGTTTCCTGGGCAGTCAGCACAGTTTCCAGCGGGGTATCGTACGCCCCATCAAGGATGGTGACACAGAGACACTGGAATACCTGCGCACACGCATGCGTCCATTTATCCTGCGTCGCACCAAGGCCGAAGTGGCCAGGGATCTGCCGCCCAAGGTGGAAAGTGTCACCTGCTGCGCACTCGAGGAGGCACAAGCCGAGCTCTATGCCGCAGTGGCCCACAAGCTGCGTGATCAGGTGCTGGCTGATGTGGACGAAAAGGGAATGGCCAAGAGCCAGATGTCCATACTCGACGCACTACTCAAGCTGCGTCAGATCTGCTGCCATCCGCGCCTGCTCAAGATCGATATGCCCGGCTTCTCCAACAACCTGCCTTCCGGCAAGTTCGAGGCATTCAAGGACATGGTGCAGGAAATTGTCGAAGGCGGTCACAAGGTACTGGTCTTCTCCCAGTTCGTGCTGATGCTGCAGATCATTCGTCAATG
>CAZJPT010000149.1:0-4917 GCA_964547835.1 uncultured Desulfovibrio sp. | reverse complement strand
GCAGCGCATGGCCTTGGGGATTATGGGACTGCGCCGGCTCAGCTTGCGCACATGCGGGTGGGCGGTGGTGTAGATGAAGAGCAGCAGGGAAATGACGATGCCCAGGAAGAGGGCAGTTTCCAGATCCAGGAGGAGCGTAGCTGCAAAAGTGATCAGCAGCACAACGCGATCCGTGCCCGTTGCCTGCAGACACAATTTGATGGATTCGAGGTTGAGCATCTTCGCACAGGCCATGAGCAGGACGCCGCCCAGGGCAGGCATAGGCAGCCAGCTGATCAGGGGGGCTACCAGAAGGAGCATGGGGAGGGCCAGAAGGCCTGACAGGACGGGACCGAAGCGCGTGCTGCTGCCTGACGCAAACATGAGTGCTGAGCGCGTGAAAGAGCCGCAGCCGGGCAGACTGGAGGTAAAGCCAGCGACAACGTTGCCGAGCCCCTGGGCCATCAGCTCCTTTGAAGGGCTGAAGGGATCACGCTTGATGCTGGCCATCTGCTTGCCGATGGTGAGTGATTCCACAGTGCCCAGCAGACTCACAGCCAGAGCCGGAAGAAAGAGGGCACGCAGAAGCTCAAGGTCCATACTAAACGGGATGGACAGGGGCGGCATGACACTGGGAACTGCTCCAACCATGCGAACGCCCTTGTTCGCCGCATCAGCGAGCCAGGCAATGAACCCAACGCACACCAGGGCCGCCAGCGTAGCCGGGAAACGTCGGGAGATGCGTTTGAAGAGCACAGCCAGGAAGACAGTGCAGACACAGAGTATGATACTCAGGGAGTTCATCTGGCCAAGATTGGCAAAGACAGCCATAATCTGTGGGAAGAATCCGGAGGCTCTGGGAATGTCCAGGCCGAGTACGGTCTTGAGCTGGCCGACAGCTATGAGCAGGGAAGCGCCGGTTACGAAGGCGGTCATGACGGAGTGCGAAATGAAATTGGTCAGTTCCCCCAGTCTGGCGAGGCCCATGGCAATTTGTATAAGACCGCACATGGCTGCAACAATGAATATGCAGGCCATGCGCTGCTCCTCGGGCAGGTCTGAGTACAGAACACCACCAATGGTAAGGCCAGCCAGAGACGAGTAGAGCACCATGGAAACAGCGTTGGTAGGACCGGCTGTCAGATAGCGCGAAGAACCCCACAGGGCAGCCACAATGACTGGAAAGATAGCCGTGTAGATGCCATATTGCGGATGTACCCCGGCTATAAGGGCATAGGCCATAGCCTGAGGAATGGCCATGGGCGTAACAGTAAGTGCCGCCAGTGTATCATTGCGGAAATCCCTGCGCGTGTAGTTGCGAAGATCGTGCGTGAATGGGAGGAACTTTAAGATACGCATATGTCTGTCGCCTCTGCGGGGTTGAGAGTGGGGGCAAAAGGGGACTGTATTATCTGCCAGCTGTTTGAAGAAGAAAAAGTGGCATATTGTGCACAATATACCACTCTGAGACAGTTTTCCGCCCGTCCTGTGTACAGCGTGTGATGGCGTGTGTCAGTCAATGTCAATAACGTCAAGATCGTCCGGCACGAAGATGTTGCCGTTATACACTGTGCGCCCCTCAGCCGTGTAATCATGGCGTCGCGTGGCAAGGTTATCGTCCTCTGTATGGTAGAGTATGAGGTTCTTGACCCCAAGACGGGCTGCCAGGGCACAGGCGTCGCGTGCCGTGGAGTGATGTTTTTCATAGGGTTTGTAGAAGTCTGCGTCTTTTGCCAGGCAGAAGGCCTCGTGTGTAAGCCAGTCGCAGCCGCGCACAATATGCTCACTGCTGGAATGACAGGGCTCGTCACCCAGACATACAAACCTGGCGCCAGGTTTGTATGCCATACTGAAGCCAAACTGTGTGTCCTTTGTGGAGTGTATGTCAAAAAAAGTCACAGGGCGCCCCAGAAGAGGCAGGGTCATGCCGTCAGTCACAGTGATGAAGTGCAGATTTCTACCTATGAGCGCTGTTTCCGAAGGTTTGAGCAGGCGCTGGGCGAAAAGCTCGAGCAGCTCGATAACTTCCTTGTGACTGTAGATGCGCACACTGCCGTCCATGCGGCCGGCGCGCACAGACTGTGTGACTATGCGCAGCACCCAGACGATCCCCAGCAGATGGTCCATATGCTTGTGGGTGACAAAGATGTCACCGATGTCCGCCATGCTCAGGCCGGCCTGTTTCAGTCGTTTCAAAAGGGTGTTCCCACCGCCGCCGTCTACAAGAAGGCGATGCCCGTCATGTTCAAGAACGAAGCAGGTATTGTAGCATCTGGTCACGATGGCGCGACCTGTGCCCAGCATGGTAAGTTTCATGGGCGCTGCCTCCCGTATCAAACGTGTCCTTTGCGGTGCATCTCCCCGACCCATCTGGCCAGGGTGCGTCTTGAGATGCTTTTGTCCAGACTCCCGACTTTTTCGATATCGGCAGCCAGGGTACTGCCATCGGCCTTTGTCAGAATGCGGAACTGGCCGGCTGCGCGGGCCCGGTGTGTAAAGTTGTTGAGGTAGTCATTGGCATGGGCGATGTCCAGGGCTAATTCGTCGGGCAGATCTTCATGATACTCGACGATGACCTGGCATTTGTTAAACTCCAGAATCATCTTTGCCCTGTAGACCAGGCAGGCGCCCAGCTCCCTGGTTGCCTTGCCCGTCGGAGCGCGTCCGCAGAAGGGATCCTGGCGGTGTTCCAGGACGTAGAGCGTCTCAAAAACTGAGTAAATGTCGTGGCCGGGAAGCTTCTGCTCACGCAGGGTCGGGAAGGGCGCATGATGACCGGCATCCCATTCCCAGCGGTCCCTGCTGTCGGCTATGGCCGTAACGAGCAGGCCTTTTGCGTGGCTGTAGAGAGCAAGCCATATTCTGGCGTCCCCATCCAGTGATTCTCTGGTGGCCGGGCGTATGTCGCGCCAGCCGGCGGCAAGCGGGGCAAGGCTTGGATCCAGAGTAAAAGTGATGGCCGGTCTGGCCCTTGCGAGCAGCAGAGGCTGCGGGGAACCAGGCAGATGGGTCAGGCCACGCAGGGGAGGTGACGAGCCCATGGTGAGAAAGAACACGCAGGCGAGGCCGATGACAAGGAGGACAAGAGCAATTTTCAGCATGGGCTGTTTTCCATCTTGTTACGCATAAGCGACAGACATGTGAAGAAAAGCCGAGACAAGCACGACAGTCACACCTTCGCCGGGCACCAGAAAAGTCGCGTGAGCGGGAGGAGCCACAGATAGAAGGCCAGTGGAACGCAAACCATGGGCGCGCCCATGGTATGGACGGCTACCGAACAGGCAATGCTCCAGGGGACGATGGCTGCAAGCAGGACGACACTGTCCTCCATGTCCAGGGCATGACGCACAGAATCCTGAGACATGGGGCGAGTGAGCTGATGCGTCAGCATAATGGCCAGGGTCTGGTTACAGGCAATGGCCGAGGTGAGCAGTCCGGCACCAAGGTAGGGCATGAACGTTCCGAAGCGACGCAGGGCCTTCACAAAACGATGCACGCCGTCCAGCAAGCCGGCCACACGAAAGAGGCCTGCGTAGGTGGATGACAGACAAACAATGGCCACTACCTCAGTCATGGAGAAAAGGCCACCGCCGTTCATGAGCTGACCTACGCTGTGGTCAGCGGCCGTAAAACCCAGCATCAGAGTGCCAGCCAAATCAGCGGGAGCCTGGTTTTGAACAAAGAGGCAAAGCAGGGCTGCTGCCAGAGTACTGCCGAGGACGGTGCTGCGCACATGCAGGCGCAGAGCACCCAGAAGAATAACCATAAGGGCAGGCAGCGTCAGGAACCAGGAGAGCCTGTACTCCCTGGCGAAGAGCGATCCGGTGTCCGGTATATCCCCATGCGTGGGATTCATGACCGAGCAGAGTGCAAAGGCCGCAACAGTCAGGATCATAGCAGGGACACAGGAGCGCATTTGCGCTGGCAGCAGGCGGTAATTGGTGATGCCGGACAGGGTGCAGACCAGCAGGGCGCTGGTGGACATGGGAGAGCAGCGATCCCCGAAGTAGCATCCGGCCAGTACGGCTCCTCCGGCCAGTGCCGGCGGACAGTCGATAGCTTGAGCCACGGACATGGAGATGACGCCCATGGTGGCGCAGGTGGCAAAGGAAGAGCCCAGCAGAAAGGAGATCACACAGTTGCACAGAAAGACGCAGGGCGCAAAGATGGCCGGCGTCACCAGCTCAAGACTAAGGCTCACCAGGTAGGCAATGGTGCCTGAGGCGCGCCAGGCTGCGGTGAGCAACCCTACGCACAGCAGTGTGGAACAGACGGGAAAGACGGTACGCACGCCGTCCATGGAGAGCCTGGCCAGTTCGACCGGCCTGCCTCCCCTGGCAAGGGCGCAGCAAAAAAAGAGGCAGTAGCCCGGAACAAGCGCCCACAGCAGACTCACGTTGGCAAAGATAACAACGGCTATGGCCGCAAAGAAAAGGAGCAGGACAAAAAAAGCCATGGGAGACTCGCGAATGGGCGTGGAGGAATGACAAAACGGGTGCCTCTCGCAAAAAAGGACACAGGAAGATGATTTTTTGTCCCGGTCGCCAGTATGTCAAGAGGGGCGAGAGCAAACTGGGGCTGTATGCGGCAATTTCATGGCAAAATGTCTACTGCCTGTCCACGAAGAAAGGGAGCGCAGCATCCGCGTTGCCTGCGGCGCTTTGCGCTCCCTGTCATTTTCAGTGGATGGAAGGCGTGCCTTTGCGGACACATGACTTCCTCCACGTTCTTCTGTGTTCTCCTGTGTACTCCTGTCTGCCGTTTGCTCCCGGCCACGGCATCAAGGGGTGTTGCGCAGCACAAGACACAGTGGGGGCATGTTTTTTGTGTCTCATGGGAGGCTTTGCTGAGGCCTGTCAGCTGGATACAGGGAACAGGACGTTGCGCCCGATGTGCCCTGAACGGATTGGTGGCGGAAGAGGCAAAATCTGTCCCTGC
>CAZJPT010000148.1:0-4918 GCA_964547835.1 uncultured Desulfovibrio sp. | reverse complement strand
TGTTTTGTCGCTAACATGTTGAATTTAGTCCAACCCTAAAATGCGTCGGCTCTGCCCACCAATGTTTTAGTTATGGCATGAATCTTGCTTACCACACAGGATATGCAAGAGCCAACACATTTTTTTACCTCACGGTATAGTATATATTTGACCCGGAAGTAGGCTTGAAATGCTCGGCGCCGACGCCAAAATTTTCCAACAGCAGGCCGATTTAGGTCGACATCTGGATTGCGGATGCAGCATAAGACAGGTTGGGGCGCGTCTTTTGAACATGCACGGTCCTTAAGTTATCCGTCAATATGAGAAAAGTCCCGTCCTTCCAAGATGGAGGAACGAGACTTTCTGCCGCAGGATCGTCTTGACGGCAAACTGTTGCGGGTATTAGTGATTGAGCGTTGGATAAGAGTATTTTGGTGCCGCAGGCCAGAATCGAACTGGCACAGCCATTGGCCGGGAGATTTTAAGTCTCCTGTGTCTACCGGTTTCACCACTGCGGCGTATATATAGTATATTGTCAGACCAGGGGATAGGCATCAAGGAAAAACCATGAGTGCCGGTCGACTTCGAGGAGAAAAATCATGGGAATGCTTGACAAGTTTTTGCTTGCCTTCTGTCGAGTTGGTGTAGCGGGCCTCTCTCCTTGGGCTCCGGGCACCTGCGGCACATTTTTGGCACTTTTGGCAGCGCCGTTTATCTTTCAGCCTCTTTCCTTGAAGTATCGCCTTTTCATTCTGCTCCTGATCATGGTGTCCGGCTCGCTGGCCGCATCGCGTGCGGAAAAGCTGCTGGGAAAAAAAGACCCGGGCGAAGTCGTTATTGATGAGCTGGCTGGTGCTTGGGTGGCCATCCTGCCCTTTGTCGGCGGCAGTATTTCACTGCTGGTGGCGGCCTTTGTCATCTTCCGCATCATCGACATAGCCAAGCCCTGGCCGGTGCGCGCATCTGAAAACTGGCTGCCCGACGGTTGGGGTGTCATGCTTGATGACATTCTGGGTGGCTTTATGACCATGCTCATTCTGCTGCTGGCCAGAGGTGCCGGTCTCATCAAGGTCCCCCTGTTACCGTGGTTCAGTTGAAAAGTATTTCAAGCTCCCTTGAAACAGCTTTCCTGGAGCAAAAGCGGCAGCTTAGGAGCTGTCTGTAAATAACTTACCAAACGCGGACCTTGCGGAAAGCTCATCATGCGATCTCTATTTGGAAAATGCCCAAGTTATTTGCGGATGATTCTTTATTACTATAACACTGGCTGCTGAGATGGAAAAAAGAGCTGAAGCAGAGAGCGCGACAGGAGTTGTCTTATTTCATGCGATAGGTAATGCGGCCCCTGGTAAGGTCGTAGGGAGAGAGCTCCACTTTGACGCGGTCGCCGGGCAGGATGCGGATGTAGAATTTGCGCATTTTGCCTGAGATATGGGCGAGTACTTTATGCTTGTTGGCCAGCTCAACCACGAACATGGCGTTGGGCAGTGCTTCTTCGACGACGCCGTCAACTTCAATGGAGTCTTCTTTGGACATATAACCTCCGTGAAATAAAACAGAAAAACGGACGGTGCACTCCGACCGTGACAAGATATGAGAAATTCCCCTTGTCACAAAAAATATTGCTTGTCAATACTGGATATTACCAAAAATCCGCGTAAAGCCCGTTGCATCAGCAATGGGGATGTCTGCCGCTTGGGGGTATTTTCGCTCTTGCGCTGTCTGGTTGTTCGCTGTTGCAGCGAGATGCGGCGCAGGACATGTCATGACATCATACTCCTGGACGTTCTGTTGCCAACTGTTTTGCTTGGCTCAAATATGGTACAGCCATGCTGACTCTGTCGGAGAATACGAAACTGCCCGGGACAAAGCGTCTCGGGCAGCAGCGTGTGTTGTGTGTCCTGGTGTCTAGTGGTTAACCCGAAAAGTCTATACACATGCTATTATATTTGAATCACGACACTTTGAGGCCAGCATACCACAGCAAATTTTTGCCATTAGACACTAGCGTGCTGTCGGATTCCCGTGATTGACAAAGAAGAGCCAGACACCTATGGCGCACAGAGGGATGCTCAGCAGCTGGCCCATAGTTAGCCAGCCGAAGGCCAGGTAACCAAGCTGGGCATCGGGCAGACGCACAAACTCGACAAGGAAGCGACAGGTAGCATACCCCATGCAGAACAGCCCGGCCGTCTGGCCCCGGCGTCTGGGTTTCGTTGTAAACCAGAAAAGTATGATCCAGAGAAACACACCCTCAAGCAGGGCCTCGTAGAGCTGGGAAGGATGTCTCGGATAGGGCCCGGCGTCGGGAAAGATGACGCCCCAGGGCAGATTGGTAACCTTTCCCCAGAGTTCAGCATTTATGAAGTTGCCTATACGGCCAAAAAGCAGCCCCTGAGGGACGATGGGCGTGATGAAGTCGGCAATGTCGATGAAGGAGTGCCGTCTGCTGCGTGCGAAATACAGGAAGGCAAGGCCCAGGCCTGTAGCGCCTCCGTGAAAGGACATGCCCCCGTTCCAAAAACGAAGCATCTCCATTGGATTATGCAGATATAGTGCTAGGTCGTAGAAGAGAATATAGCCCAGGCGTCCGCCAACAACGAGGCCCAGCATGCAGATGATTACCAGATCATCCACCTCGCGGGGTTCCCAGCCAAAACGTGCGCAACGCAGGCGGGCGAGAAGCCAGCCAAGTAAAAAGCCTGCCACGTACATAAGTCCGTACCAGCGTATGGACAGACTGCCAATTGTAAGGGCTACGGGGTTTATGGAGCAAACAAACATGGTTCAAGGCGCCCCTGGCGCCATCTCCTTTCTTGAGTCACAGGGGGAATGTGCCGCCATTCAGCCCGGCGGCAGAGAATGTCGCTTAGTGCATTCCCAGCAGCCACTGGGCAAATGTCTGCGGCACGGGTGGCATGGGGAAAGTCCAGCCCGTGTCCTTTCCTATGTCAGAGAAAATGAGGCGCTCCAGAACGATTGTGTCCTGTTCGTCCAGCACGTCCATCATCCGAAAAGGAATGGCGGCTCTTGGTCGCATGGCAAGGAGCTTGCGTCCCAGGGCGAGCCCGGATCCGAAACGAAGATCATTTATTACAAAGAACTTAAAGCCGTCGACTTCAAAGTTGGACATAACCGAGGGCACGTGCCCATCGTGCTGCATATGCCACGTGACGTTATTGTCCGATTTTTTGACGACGCGGGTATCGGACTCGGGCACAAAAGCAAGAGTCACCTTGGCTGTACTGCGATTGCGCTCGTCCATGTGTCCGACCACAGGCAGAATGGTCATGCTTAGAAAGTCGCGGGCGGCCCTGGACTGGGACGCCAGATGCATGGTCAGTTCCTCGCTCAAGGGTGTGTACACGCCAGCTTGTCCGCGCGCTCTCCCTAGTCCGCCAAGGCTCTGCTCGCGCACAACCTGACAGCCGTCCGGCAAGGTCTCCCTGTATACGGCACGCCAGTAGAAGGGCGTGAAGATGTCTGGGAGCAGCAGCACGCCGGAAACGACATGTCCCTCGCTACGCAGGTTTTTTTCAAAGGCCGTGCTGTTGGTGTAGTTAAGGGCAAGGCAGAAACAGGGATACAATGTCATCCATATGATTCCCGCACACGCCAGCCTGCGTCGTCGCGTCCGCGACAGCCATGCCATGATGGCCAGCACCAGCATAGGCACCGTGAACAGGAGATCAACGATGAACACCGCGTTGAGACGGACCCGGATGTCGTAAAAAGGCAGGAAGATACGCGTGCCGAAGGTAGTGAGGCAGTCAAAGCCCAAGTGTATGAGAAGGCACAGCCAGAAGAGCAGCCACAGTCTTTTTAGCGGGAAAAAGTCCTTCGTAGATGGACGCCACAGTGGTCGTGCCAGAAAGGCCAGGGCAAAGGCCAGCACAGGTGTCAGTATCAACGCGTGCGAGATGCCTCTGTGCAGATTGACAAAGAGCCTTGGCGACGTGCAGAAGACAACATCCAGATCGGGCAGACACGCGCACAGGGCAAAGAAGGGAAGACACCAGCGTACTGCAGGGCGTCTGGGCAGAGCCAGAGCTACCAGAACACCTGATGTCGCGTGTGTCACGATATCCATAACGTGCTGACACCCTCCCACGCCTGAAGGCGGGGGATTCTCGCTTCTTCCATCGCAGCCTCTTTGGCTTCCGCCTCTGGAGGTCTTACATAAATGTCCACGAGCATAGAGCGAGCAAAAATATCCCGCTTGCGCGGAGCGGCATATATCCCCATCGCTAAAGCACGGAGCTTTAGGCCGCATCTGGTAAACTCTCCTGTCCACCGCTTTAGGGACGACGGAAGGAAGAAGTCTGCGTAGCACACCTATTCGGGAGGCTTGTTACCAGGAGCTGGATAACATCACTCCCTGAAGGGTGAAACCGACTTGGGATGTTCGCGATAGGCCGGTGACTCGGGATCAATGGTCTTGAATCTACGCTTGAACACAGACGCCTGCCGGTTTTGCACGGCTTCAAAGTAGCTTGGCTGGCTCATGCGGTAAAAGTACAGTTCCCGGCTCCTGTTCAAGGATCCCAAAGTTGGGTAGCGCATTTCGGCCATGGTGTCCGGGCCAGGCGGGCCGTAGTAGTCGCGGTCCACCCGTCCGGCGCTGGAGCTGATCTCCTTGGGGCCGCAGGACGACAGCCCCGGGGTGAGACACAACAGGAGCAGTGTCAGAATCCTGACCGATAGTCTGAGTGAATTTTGTCGTATTCCGGTCGGCATGGTGTCACTCCCGGATATGTTTTCGCCTCTGTTTCTTAAGGACAAGAACAGAGACTGTATACTTGACGCTCCCAACGCCTGAAGGCGAGGAATTCTCGCTTCTTCCATCGCAGCCTCTTTGGCTTTCGCCTCCAAAGGTCTTAGGAACTATCACCGACATTGAGCAGCTCGATTTAACCAATTTTAAGCGTCCTGCATGGTC
>CAZJPT010000147.1:282-4969 GCA_964547835.1 uncultured Desulfovibrio sp. | reverse complement strand
ATTTTTTCTCCATGGCCTCCCGAAGCAATATCTCTGTAACTTCATGAATTGAGGAGCAATAACATACTCACACCTTCATGACTAGAAAATATCCAAATCACTCTGCCCAATGTCGGTATAACATGAATCGATTAAAAATTGAGCTGCTCAGAAGGGCCTTGAGCCCTTCTCAGAAAAATTCTGGTGAATACATAAAGCAGAGGATTTTTATTGGTAGCGACGCAATTGAAAGCGGGAATAAAGTCGTCTTGCAGAGCAGTCTGAAGCAGGCAGACATGCGCTGGGAGACCAGCACCGCACAGTTTCTGTTCATGTTCAAGGCAAAGAATGAAAGTGGTCTGTGGGAATCCGAAGTAGATGAGGTCGTTAGACGAACATGTGACATCTCTATGAGAAGGAGGCAATGACGCAAGGCTGCAGGAGTTCGAATTGGTTAAAAACCAAAGTTCCGTATCTGCTATCCCCATTGTATCAAGCGCTTGACAGGAAAATTTTTTCTGCTAGAAAAAAGGAATGGAATTATAACCAAATAGCATTACTAAATGCGGCGTAAAGTCCATCGCTTCAGCGATGGGGACATAAACCGCTCTCGCGCAAGCGGGATATTTCTACTTGCGTTAGATATCTGTATTCTGTACACTATTTTCCGCATAGGGCAGGACATGCCCGAATCAGCGCTCGTGGACATTAATGTAAGACCTCAGGAAGCGTAAGCCAGAGAGGCGGTGGTGGAAGGAGCGAGAATACCCCGCCTTCAGGCGTGGGGAGTGTCAAGATTCAACCTTTGTCATGCCAGCCTCCTGGAAGTGTGCCCTCCGACTCCCCACATGCCGCCGTTAAGGGGATATGCCGCAGCAGGGTGAAGCATCCTTAACCAAAACTGACGTGCCTGGGTTGACTCTGTATTCATTGTTTGGCAACGCTTTTCCGGCAGGGAGGGCGCAGCTTGGGAATGGGCGCTTTTTCCACGCCCTGTCTGCATTTTATTAAACTCCGTACATGTCTCCCGTCACAGAGACAGGATGACAGGAGGAATTTCAGGATGAACAAAAGCGATCTCTGCGTTCTTCTTGCCAGGGAATGCAACCTTCCGATGTACAGCGCTGTACACGTCGTTGACGTGTTTTTCGAGTCCATCGCCAATGCGCTCATTGCTGGCGACAGAGTTGAAATCCGCGGACTTTGTTCCTGGCAGCCCAAGGAATACGAAGGTTATTCCGGACGGAATCCCCACACAGGTGAGCGTATTGATATCGCGCACAAGAGACTTGCCACTTTCAAACCGGGCAAGGATCTGCTTGAAACTCTCAATATGGAACTGGCTTCCAAGGGTGCATCTGGCAATTGAGGCAAGGGATGCTTTCTGTCTGATCTGTGATGCAGCAAGCTGTCTTCATGTTCTTTGCGAGGGTCCTCTGATTGCTGCGCGTGCCGGCACCAGTTTCGTTTTGCGGCGTGTTCAAAGAAGAAGTTGCCTTTTTGCCTGTTGTCTACCTGCACATATTATGCTGCAGGATGTGCAGGCTGTGCAGCCCGGGTCGCGTCAACAAGGATCAGAACATCTCAGGCAATTGTTCTGCATAGACCCGCTTGCGAGCGGGAAGAAAAACACTCAAGAGCCGTGGGAGCGTCCTGCGGCTCTTCTGGATCCCCGCACGGTATGGAGTGAGCATGATAATAGAGCGCATGAAGCCGTCATCAGATCAGCTGCAGAACAAAAATGTCTTCGTGGTCAAGATTGAAACTACCGGGACCGAAGCAGATGATGAGATTCTCGAGCTGTGTCTTCTCGACGCCCGCGACCCCTGGTGCGGAGGGGACAGAACCAGGCAGCCCCGACCGCTTTTCCACGCTCGTTTCCGTCCCGAATACAAAGCCGAGTGGCCACGAGCCAGTCGTGTTAACGGTATCACGCCGGCCATGGCGGCAAAGGAGCACTTTCTCGACGAGTACCGCGCAGAGCTGACACCGCTTCTCATGCGTTGCGACTGCCTTGTTTCCTATAATGCCGAGTTTGATTTTGCCTTTCTGCGGCGACAGTTTGTTTTTCGCGCCTGCATTATGACCGTCGATCTCATGCGCGACTGGACCGAACACGTAGCCGGCGACAGTGACAGTCAGTATTCGCGATTGCCCTTTCTTCCCCAGAAGGACATGTTTCGTTTCTTTGACTGGAATGCAGTCAACGACACGCTGAGCCAGTGTATGGGACTGAGGTACTGCTTTTTGCAGCTGATCAGGATGGGCGCCATACACATTCGCAGGCCGTTGCTTGAGCGACGCTTTAACCGTATCAGTGAACTGCAGCTGGCCGAAGTGCGCACTGTCTTTCAAGATGCATGTGCGGCCATGGGCGCAGGCCCCTATCTGGACATGCATCAGGAGGGTGAGGATGTGCGCGTGAGTCTGGGCATATGCGATCCTGAGAAGCTCCTCTATGCCGGTGATCCTCCACAGGCTGTGCTTTCCCTTTCAGGCGCCGGATCGGCAGCCGAGGTGCGTGAGCGCATTGCCACGGCCATCGCGGAACGCGTCGATCTTCCCCCAGGCCTCACGCTCCTTGCCTGCGACGTTTTGCGCGGTCACAGACCTGCTCCAGAGGGGGAGAATGCGCAGAAACACCCGACTGATACGGAAAATGATGTGGCTGCGCACGAAGAGGGGGATATGCCACGCCCGTAGAGACCGTCCTGGCAGGGGGAAAAGCCGCTGGCGTACCATGGCTTCAACTTTTCGAAGCCTTCATAGTGAATTGAGGCCAGGATTAGCGGTTTCAAATCTACGCTCGCAGACAGTGTGCAAGATCTTCGGCGGCGAAAGCCAGAGAGGATGCTGCGATGGAAGAAGCAAGAATCCCCCGCCTTCTGGCGTGGAGCGTGTCAAGGAACGTTCCCTCCTGCAGCACTGCTTTTTCATCACAAAAAAGAACAAAGACCGGCCTCAATCCGTGGACCGGTCTTTGCGAACGGGCGCAGCGTGTCACCGCGTCATCAAGGCGACAAAACTATTCACCATCCTCCTGCGTATCGCTCTCGTTGCTCATGTCTGTCTCGTCCGTGTTGCTCTGGGCCTGTTTGGTGCGCGTATCGCTGCGGCGGCGCTCGTGGAGCAGAGCACGTTCCATGGCCGCATCATCAGTGATGATGCGCGAGGCCAGGCGTTTTAGGCAAGTAAACGGCTCCTTGCGAGCGTTGCCGACCAGATCCCTTGCGCCGTCCAGTGGCTGGGCGTCTACTATCCATTCGGGACGCAGGACAGCATAGGTCACAATACGTCCGGGATGAGCAAGGTTGTCGCCGAGCAAAAGCTCCACGCTGTCGCGCCAGATGATACCGCGGCAGCGGGCGTTGTCCGGATTGGTGAAGAAATCCTTGAAAACATCGCGGTTATCCATGAGCAAACGGGCCATGGTGCCGATGGTAAAGCGTTTGTCATTGGGAATGGCCTGGGCAAAGTGACGGCGTATCTCGTCCTCGGCAATTTTTTTGTGCAGGTAGTGCAGGGTGACCATAGTCTGGTCAAAAGGATTAGTGCTGTGCTGCCAGTAGCGGAAGGGTACAACGCCGGGATAGACCACAGGGACAAAGATCTGCTGTACATACAGGCGCTCTCCCTTGCGACGGGCGTTCTGGCGCAGAGTGGCCAGCACAGGCCCGGCAGAACGTGTGGCCTGTACGGCCGCGAAATAGCCAGGAGCCAGGAAGTGGCCCTGGGCGTCGCGCAGGGAAACCAGGCGCAGGGGCAGGGGAGACCATGTGTAAAAGCGCAGAAAACGGACACGACCTGGAGGTGTGCTGTCAGTCCCCCAGCCGTAGGGGTTAACGTCGCTAATGCTGCCATCACCGAGATCTGACTCGTCCTCCTGGCCTATATCTAAGGACTGTATATCGACATCAGGGGGAGCCACCTTGTTCTTGCGGGGACGGCCACGTTTTCTGGGGGCTGGTGTGTTTTCTGTATCAAGCGTCATCGGCATACACCGGCGCCTCTCCTTCTGCGTGTTACGCAGGCAGGCGCCGCCTCCTTTTGGCTCTGGATGCGGGTTGACACTCCCCACTGAAGGCAGGGGCTTCTCGTTTCTTTCATCACAGCCTCCCTGGCTTGCGCCTGTGAAGGTCTTGCACGATGTCCACGAGCGTGGATTCGGGCATGTGCCGCCCTGTTTTTACAAGCTGCCCCGTTTACGCGGGAACCGCTTGTATCCCCATCGCTAACGCGAGAGATTTTACGCCGCATATGATAAAATCGACATGACGAAATATACGGTTTACAGCTGGTCCAGATCGCGATCGTATGACTGTGACGGAACGGAGTCACTGTTTTCCGCAGAGCGGGTCATAGCGTCCGGCAGCAATCTACCGGCTGCATCATCCCCGTCTTTTGGTGGATTCGTCCCGTTCACACGGGCATCATTGATTATGATTTCGCGTGGTGCGGTATCTGGCGCTCCGGCCGGTATCCAGACTACATCCTCGTCCGGGTCGCAGGGAATGCCTTGCTGGCACACCAGTTCAAGCAGTTCCAAAGGACCAAGGTGTGCCTCTGCCGGAACCCCCCAGGGAACGTTGCGGTCAGCCATTTCTTTAGCGTTCACTTTCTTGGGCATACCTGGTGGTGCCTTGCGGAAGGGACGCTCCGGCGATGACCATGTGCGCTGCCTGAATACGTCGGGCAGTCCCTCAAAACC
>CAZJPT010000147.1:0-272 GCA_964547835.1 uncultured Desulfovibrio sp. | reverse complement strand
TCTGCCCCAAGCCTCGTCGTGAACCAGATCCAGATAATACAGAAAGCCCTGACGGCCGCGGCGCTCAATGGACATGCGCAAAATCCAGGCCAGACGCAGCACACAGGTAGTCGGTTCGGCACGAGCAGAGCGGTACTGCGCACCGGCCTGCCCGCCAAGCCCCAGCAAAAGCAGCGCTGAGTTTCGGCCGGCAATGATGTGCTCGATGATGTCCTGTTTCCAGCCCTTGGCCGGTGTCCCTTCTATAAATTCATGGGTGCACCAAACGGCTA
>CAZJPT010000146.1:0-4987 GCA_964547835.1 uncultured Desulfovibrio sp. | reverse complement strand
AATGTTTTAGTTATGGCATGAATCTTGCTTACCACACAGGATATGCAAGAGCCTGGTCAGAAACACTTTCATGGCGAAGGAAAAGCCTTGCAAAGGACCAGACGAGCTTTAACAGCCCGTGATACGAGCGACCTGCAGCCGCCGTCAGCAGTCACTCGCAACCTGTACCGTCAATACCCCCTTGCGCCAGCGGAAGGCTGCAAATCCCCATCGTCAGGAAAGATGTCACTCATACTCACAGGAATACTTCATGATAGAAATAGTCAGAGCCAAACTGCACGGTATATACATCACAGGATGTGATCTCAATTATCACGGATCCATTACTCTTGATCCGGAAATCTGTCGCGAGGCTGGCATCCTTCCTCTTGAATTCGTGTACATCTGGAACAAAAACACCGGCGAGCGTATCTCCACCTACGTCATCTTTGGTGAACCTGGTTCACGCTGCTGCATTCTCAACGGTGCCGCAGCCAGAACCTGCCAGAAAGGTGACTGCGTCATCATCTGCGCTTCAGAATATATTGACAAAAAAGAGCTGTGTTCAGTCAGGCCTGTCGTTTTGACTTTCGATGAAGGTAATAATGTCGTCGAGCGTCTGTGTTATGACTTGCGCAAGACTCATGATCAGAATTACGATCTGAAGATCCTCCCCCTTGATCGTTAAGACAAGCCTGTCTACGGCATGAAGGATAGCCGAGAATGAATTCACGAAACGTAATCCTCTGGCTGATGATCGTTCTGGGACTTGTCATGTTTTACAGCAATATGCCGCAAAACACGCATCCCGGCACTTCCTACAGCGACCTGCTTGAGCAGGTCGATAATGGTCAGATAGCCTCGATAGTCATACAGGGGCAGGAACTGACCGCCACCACTGCTAACGGAAACACCATTACCGCCTTTGCCCCCAGAGACCCGGGTATGCTCTCGCATCTTCTGGAGAAAAAGGTTGAAATCAAAGCCGTGCCGCCTGAAGGACAGTCTTGGTTTGTAACCATGCTGCTCTCCGCCGTGCCCATGCTTTTGCTGATAATGATCTGGTTCTATCTTATGCGCCAGATGCAGGGCGGCGGCATTGGAGGCGGCCGTATTATGAGCTTTGGTCGCTCCAAGGCCAGACTGCTCAAGCAGGATGACGCTGCACACAGGATCACTTTTGCGGACGTGGCCGGCGTGGACGAGGCCAAGGACGAACTGCAGGAAGTCGTGGAATTCCTCTCCAATCCCAGAAAATTCACCCGTCTTGGCGCACGCATTCCCAAGGGCTGCCTGCTCGTTGGCCCTCCAGGCACAGGCAAGACTCTGCTGGCACGCGCCGTAGCCGGTGAAGCTGGCGTGCCCTTCTTTTCCATTTCTGGATCGGACTTCGTTGAGATGTTTGTCGGCGTCGGCGCTTCGCGCGTGCGCGACCTCTTTGAACAGGGCAAGAAAAACGCACCCTGCATTATCTTCATTGACGAAATCGACGCTGTTGGTCGTCGCCGTGGCGCCGGTCTGGGGGGCGGACACGATGAACGCGAGCAAACGCTGAATCAGATGCTCGTGGAGATGGACGGCTTTGAGGCCAATGAGGGCGTCATCCTTCTCGCCGCCACCAACCGTCCAGATGTGCTCGATCCCGCGCTTCTGCGTCCCGGTCGCTTTGACAGACAGGTAGTGGTCCCTACCCCTGACCGTGCCGGACGCACACACATCCTGGAGGTACACTGCAAGAAGATCCCCCTGGACGATAGTGTCGATCTGGAAGTCATCTCCTCTGGAACGCCTGGCTTCTCCGGAGCTGACCTGGAGAACCTTGTGAACGAGGCCGCGCTTCAGGCTGCCCGCACCAACAAGGAAGTGGTGACCATGGGCGAGTTCGAGTACGCCAAGGATAAAATACTCATGGGCCGCGAACGCCGCAGCATGCTCCTTTCAGACGAGGAAAAGAAAATCACCGCTTATCACGAGGGTGGCCACGCTCTGGCCGCCAAGCTTCTGCCAGGAACCGATCCTGTGCACAAGGTAAGCATCATTCCCCGCGGTCGAGCTCTGGGCATCACCATGCAGCTGCCCGAGGAGGACAGGCACAATTACAGCAAATCCTGGCTGCGCAATAATCTCGTCATCTTGCTTGGTGGCCGCGTAGCCGAGGAAATCATCTTTACCAACGTGACGACAGGCGCCTCCAATGACATCGAACGCGTCACGCGCATCGCCCGCAAAATGGTCTGCGAATGGGGTATGAGCGAGGCTATGGGCACTATGGCCATCGGTGAGACCGGCGAAGAAGTCTTTATCGGTCGCGAATGGGTACAAAACAAAAACTACAGCGAGGCCACAGCCCGCGAGGTAGATACTGAAGTCAAGCGTATTGTTGACGAGGCCCGTGAACGATGCCGTACCCTGCTCAGCAATAATATCGACTCCCTGCACCGCATCGCCAAAGCACTCATCGAAAAGGAAACCATCACTGGCGAGGACATCGATGAACTCATGAAAGAACCCGATGCCTCCCAGCCTGGCAATCCAGCACCACAGGGCGCCTGATCGCAACAACTGCTTCCTGCTGCAATGCTACTATCAGGGACAATGTCCTTCGCGTGCAGCTGCTCAGTATCAAGCTCATGGCGCAAGGGCCTTGAGCAGTGCAGTTCCATGCTGCCATCCTGGCCAGGCGTCAGTGCAGGCGTCATTTTCATGGACTGTCCTCATCCCTTGTGCCGAGCTCTCTGCAGAAGCAGATACGAAGATGCGGAATCATGTCTGATTGTTGTCCAGAGTGTCCGGACCGACGCCCATGGTCATCTGGCTTTTGCCAGCCCTGTGTTTCGCAGCATGCTTGCGGTAGTCAGTGACCAGACGGGCCGTTGAGCCGAAACATATCTTCGGCCTGAGTTGTGACCTTGCTCCGGTCAGTCAGCACCGTACCGCGCCAGAGTCCGCTTTGCGTTGTCGCTGGGCAGATGGTCTGGACACGCCTCGAAAGCTGCGTACGAAGTCACAAGATAATGCCTCCAGTCAGGCGGGGCACTTGCCACTCTGGCCTGTCTGCAAATGCGGACAGGCCTTTTCCATGTGTGATGCGCGCCCTTGTTTCCTTCCAGCGTGGTCACATGACCTGCCACAATGACTGACAGCAGGACACAGCCTGTAATGAACAGTTGCTGAAAGTCGAACAAACGGTCCAGAACCAGTGCCCTGTTTTCCAGGGCCTTGTTGACGATCTCTGCCAGGCGGCCCTCTGACGAAAAGGCAGGTGAAAACCCGTCTCGCACGGGGCCGGGAACGGAGTTCTTCCTCTGTGCCTTACTTTGCGGAGCGTTTGGCGGGACAATATAAGCCTTCCCCTGGGCGCGAGCGATCACCCAAAAACCGAAGGGGGTGGAGTCAGCCCAGCAGTTGACATCCTCCCCCGCCTTCAGGCGGGGGAGGATGTCAAGACGTCCCCGGGCAATCAGATGCAGCTCGACTTCGGGGAGAAGAACGTGATGCCTGGCGGCGAGACGGTCAGGATGCACGTGTTCGTGACCGTGCTCTCGTACTCTCGAAAAGTCTAAGCCAGGGCCTGCGACACTGAGCCCAGGAGGACTGGCTGGACGGCATCAGGTCGGCGTATCTCCACTTCGGCGGCGTAACTCGGGTATCGTCTGCGATAATGCCAGGGCGCTGGTCAAGAACCGCAACGCCCCGGTAGAGGCGCGCCACACGGAGGACTTTGCCTGGTTCTGCAAGGGTATGGGGGTGAGCCCCATGGCGACGTCCATTGCCACGTCGAACTCAAAGGGCATGGTGGAGTCCGTGGCCCATTCCATCAAACACAACACCCTCATGAACGTGCGGTTCGACACCCTGAACGAGCTGAACGCGCACCTGACGGAAGCAACGGGATAAAAAACGGGTACGCCTGGCGCAGGTGAGCGCCTACTTCCCCCTCATGGCGCCATGGACGGTTTCGGCATGTCGTTCCAGCCGTCGATAGACCCGGGGAAGATACGCGACCTCGTCCCACCGGAGTGGATAGCCAGCGGGGAGAACGTGGTTCTCAATAGGTCCGTCCGGAGTCGGCAAGACGCATCTGAGTATAGCCCTGGGGCAGATGGCGCTGGAACGGGGAATATCGGTACGTTTCTACCCGGTAACGCGGCTGGTGGAGCAGCTGGGGCTACAGGGCCGGCTCCATCGACGAGAAGTTCCGTGAGCTGAACAAGCCGTGTCTGCGTATCCTTGATGAGCCTGACTTCGTCCCTTTCAGCCCGCTTGGGGGGCCAGCTCCTGTTCGAACTGATATCGCCCCGGTACGAGCGCAAGAGCATCATCGTGACCAGCAACAGGATGTCCGGTGAGTTGGAGCAGGTCTTTTGAGATGCAGTGACGGCCACGGCCTCGCTGGATTGTCTGCTCCATCACTGCACGCCAATGCTCATAGCGGGCGAGAGCAATCGGACGTTCGAACGTGTGATCTGGCCAGAAGGCTGCGGAAGTGCCGAGGGGTGCCGCCTGCCGGGACACACGACAGCCATGGACCCAGTCGCAGGCACTCGACCAGGAGCATCTTGTAGCCGCACATCTTCCGTCCCCTGCCCGCTTCTCTCGTAGCGAGCTTCCTTTAAATGGCACCCGGAGGGGGAGAGAACTTGGGACGAGAAATGCAGCTCCGGGATACTCCTGGTCGTGCGACTTTGACGAGCAGACAATTAGGGCCAGCAAAATCACGGTCGGCAGGGACAGGCGCTGGCTTTCTGTCTGCGAGACGTCCTTCACCATTGTGCAGGCTCAGGAGCTGCTGGACGACAAGAGAAAAGAACTCGCCCGTGCGACGCAGCTGGTCCGCAAGCACGACACCCAAAATGCCATCATCACCGCCGCTGCCATGCACACTCAGGTCGAGCGTGCAGCATCGAAGCCGAGGCGGAGTTATGCATGACAGTCAAGGACAATCAGCCCGACATGCAGAGCCGACGCATTTTAATTTGGCTCCTATCGAAAGGGCGCAAAAAACCTA
>CAZJPT010000145.1:0-4996 GCA_964547835.1 uncultured Desulfovibrio sp. | reverse complement strand
AGATAGCGATACCAGATATCCCCGAACATGCCAATAAAATTTATCTACACCCTTGCTCATGTGCTCAAAGCCGCAGGAGCAACGTCACGCCGCATGGCAGGATGTCCGGTCAACAACATTGGCAACGGACGCTGCCGGGGACCACAACGATGTATGTTTTTTTGTATGAAACAAGTTATCATGAAGAGCACGTGCAAAAGGGCATGGCTCCCAAAAATTATGTTGTCTGTTTGACACTGTGCGCGTATATGGAGAGCTACATGTTTGACATGAGGCTATTTGTGGGAGCATCTTCTGGTCTTCGCATTGCCACTGGAGTATGTGTCTCACTGTGAGATGGCAGGAAAAAAATTTTTTTAATCAGGTGTATATCAAAATGAAATGTTTAGAGATGAGAGCCTGCCATGTGCTCGCATCGCGCTGCGGGAAAACGGCGGTCATGCCATGAAATGGTCACAAGCGGCTGCCGCTCGCATGGCTCTGGCATATTTTTTCTTCTGTCCCGGACTGTCGTACGGCATTTTGACGGCGAGGATGCCGGCACTGCAGGAGCAGGCAGATCTTAATGAGGCGCAGATTGGTCTGATTCTCCTCACCCTTGGCGCATCGAGTCTTGTGGCTCTGGTTGCCAGTGGTTTTCTTCTTGCCAGGACAGGCAGTCGCGCTGCCCTGCGCTTTGGAACGCTGACGCTTCTGATTGGGTCCTGTCTGTGCGGGCTGGCTGCGACGCCCTTGACCCTGGGCCTGGCCTGCGCCCTCAGCGGCCTTGGTATGGGTGTGTCCGATGTGGCCATGAACAGCCAGGCTATGGAATATGAGCTCAGAACCCACGAGGCCTGCATGGCCCTCATGCATGGCTGCTACAGTCTGGGATGTGTCCTTGGGGCCATGTCCGCTGCTCTTTTTGCCGGGCCTGGTTATGGTGTTTTTGTGAACGTCGTTGTTGTTCTTGGATTGTACGCCTGTCTGCGTCCCTGGGCACTCAGCAGACTGGTTGACGAACACGAGGGCACAGGGAGGATGCAGCCGTCCGGCAAAAGAGAAGCTTTTGTACTGCCACCCTGCCTTGTGCTTTGCGGGCTGCTTTCCATGGTCGCTTTTGCGTCAGAGGGGGCTGTTGCCGAGTGGGGGAGCCTGTTTCTTCACACAGTCAGAGGCGCAGATCAAGCCACAGCTGCGTTCGCGTACGCGGCCTTTGCCGCGGCGACAGTCTTTATTCGTCTGTTTGGCGATCAGCTGCGTGTTCGTTTTGGCGATTTTTTCCTGGCGTTCAGCGGCTCGCTTGTGGCTGTCTGCGGCATGTCGCTGACGCTTTTTGCCGGGCATGTCATAGCGTGCCTGGCGGGTTTTGCCCTCATGGGGGCCGGGCTCTCCCCCATCGTGCCCGTGCTTTACGCCAGGGCCGGCAGGTGTCCGGGCGTGAGTCCGGCCAGGGCCAGCGCCATCGTCTCCACCATGTCGTATGGCGCCATGCTTTTCTTTCCGCCCCTGCTTGGTTTCATGGCCAGCGCCAGGGGATTGGATACAGCCATGCTTGTGGTTCTCGGCTGCTGCGTGGTGCTGTGTGTCGGAACGGCTTTATGCATGAAGCACAAATAGTCGCGGATTCCCCAAATCAAGTGCAATTTGGGCAGGACAGGCTGCCGCATCACAGCAGGTGGCTGAAATCAAGCTTTCAGGGTACACGTACAGCAGGCGAACAAGGAGGCCGTGAAAGTCACGACAAGGGGGGATGCATTGTCTGCTCATGAGGGGAAAAGCGAAAATTTAGCTCCCGCAAGGCATATCTCCTCAGATAACGAGTCTGACTGCCAGGTGTTCCCATTTTGCGAAAATTCAGGAAGACTAAAAAAGCCGGGCAGATGACCCGGCTTGTGTGCATATTTTACTTTGATGGTGTCGAGGGCGGGAATTGAACCCGCACGGCGTAGCCACTGCCACCTCAAGACAGCGTGTCTACCAATTCCACCACCTCGACACAACAGAAATGCCTTCTATACAAAACCGTGACGTTTGGCAAGAAGAATTCGCAGTAAAAAAATTTTTTCTTTTACGGGCCGGGTGCCGTGCGTGTGATCGTCTTCCCTTGCGCTCAATCCCGGTGCGGGATAAAAACGGATGACTGACATAACCCAGGAGAGCTTGTTAGTGGAAGAACAAGTACGGCATTTTTTGCACAGGACGGGTCCGGTGCTCTGCCTGGACATAGGCAGTGGCACACAGAACGCGCTGCTGGCATGTCCGGGACTCGAGCCAGAAAACTGGCCCCGCCTGGTACTGCCGGCGCCGTCATGCGCCGTGGCGAAGCGTCTGCGCGAGCTGGAGCTGCTCAAGCGGGACGCATGGCTGTATGGCGGCAATATGGGCGGCGCCTTTCAGAGCGCAGTCAACGGGCTGCTTGAGGCCGGCCGGCGGGTCTGGGCCACTCCAGAGGCTGCCTGCGCACTCGATAATGACCCGGACAAGGTCAGGGCAATGGGCGTGACACTGACGTCAGACTGTCCGGATGGGGCCGTACCCGTGGCGTTGGCCGACTACTCCACACACTTTTGGGAGACGGTCCTGCATGCCCTGGGGCTGCCTTTGCCACACATGGTGCTGGCTGCAGCTCAGGATCACGGCTGGCGCGGCCAGAACATGAACAACCGGAGCACGCGGGTGACCCGCTTTTCCTCCATGCTGGAGGAAAATCCCGATCCTTGTTCCTGGATATTCCACAAGCCCCCAGCGGAGATGACGCGTCTTAAGGAACTGGCCCAGGCCACAGGCGGCCCGGTGGCTGACACGGCAACGGCCGCAGTGCTCGGCGCCCTGGCAGACACAACGCTGCGCACCCGCAATCTGCGCCAGGGTGTCACCTTCGTTAATGTGGGCAATGGTCATGTTTTTGCGGCACTGCTTTATCGCGGGCTTGTGCACGGCGTGTACGAGCACCACACAGAGCAGCGGACGCGCAACGAGCTGCTCGCCGATTTAAAGGAATTCCGAAACGGATTTCTGCCTGCAGAAGCCGTCCGGGCGAGCGGCGGCCACGGCACGGCCTACGGTCCGCCATGCGAGGAGGCCGGCGGCTATGAGCCCACCTTTGTCAGTGGACCCGGGCGAGCACTGCTTGCCGGCTATGGTCAGCCACTGGCACTGCATGGGGACATGATGCTTGCGGGTTCCCTGGGCCTGCTGTATGGATACGCCTCGGTCGTCGCCAGGCAGTGACCGGCGCCGTCTTTTCGGGACATGGAAATGCCCGCGTACGCATGAGTTGAGAGGATGAGACAGTGATGCACAAGGATGCCTACGATCCGGCAGAATTCTGGAGCCGGGATCAGATTGAAACGACACAGCTGACCAGGCTCAGGAACGTGGTGGCCAGGGTCTACAGGGACTGTGAATTCTACCGCAAACGTCTGGACGAAGCCGGCGTCACCCCGGACAGCATTCATTCCCTGGACGACATTGAGCGCATTCCCTTCACAACCAAGGATGATCTGCGCTCACAGTATCCTCTGGGACTGGTCATCGTTCCCCACAAGGATCTGGTGCGCATGCACTGCTCCTCGGGCACCACGGGTACGCCCGTTGCCATAGCCCACACCCAGAACGATCTCAACGTCTGGGCTGATCTCATGGCCCGCTGCATGCATATGGTAGGCGTGCGCTCCGACGACGTTTTTCAAAACATGTCAGGTTACGGGCTGTTCACAGGCGGTCTGGGCATACACGCGGGCGCCGAGCGCCTGGGCTGCATGACCATCCCTGCTGGTGCCGGCAACACGGCACGGCAGATCAAGCTGATGCTGGACTTCAAGACCACTGTGGCCCATATTTTGCCCTCCTATGCGCTTATTCTGGGCGAGCGCCTGCGCGAGATGGGTGTGGATCCAGGCAGTGTGCCGCTGCGCATCGCCTGTGTGGGCGCAGAGCCCTACACGGACGCCTTCCGCCATCGTATCGAGACGCTCTTTGACATGAAGGTGTACAATTCCTACGGACTGTCCGAAATGAACGGGCCGAGCGTGGGCTTTGAGTGCATGCAGCAAAACGGCATGCACGTCTGGGAAGACGCCTACATTGTTGAGGTGGTGGATCCGCAGACAGGCAAACACGTCAAGCCTGGCGAGGTGGGCGAGCTGGTCATGACAACTCTGGTGCGTGAGAGCATGCCCATCCTGCGCTACCGCTCCCGCGATCTTACCCGTCTTCTGCCCGGCACCTGCGGTTGTGGCCGTCTGCACGCACGCATAGACCGCATTCTCGGCCGCAGCGACGACATGTTCATCTGCAAGGGTGTCAACATCTACCCGCAGCAGATTGAGGGCGTGCTCATGCGCTTTAGGGAAGTGGGCCGCAACTACCTCATCATTCTTGACAATGACAATGCTGGCGACGTGCTGCGTGTCAAGGTGGAGATTCGCGAGGAGAATTTTGTGGAAGACATGCGCCAGCTGCACGATCTGCAGCGCCGCATTGCTCACGCGCTGCGGGACGAAATCCTCCTCACCCCAAGGGTGGAGCTGGTGGAATCCAACTCGCTGCCAGTCAGCGAGGGCAAGGCAGTGCGCTTCATGGATCGGCGCACTGTCAATTAGCCGACATTGCCCACCCCGAAGCGGCCTCTTTTGCAGTAGCGCGTTTTCCGTCAATTCGCGCCCATCTGGACCCGTGGCCCGGGGCTATCACGGGCCTGTGCAAATGCGGAGCTTGGCCGCTGGTTAAGGAGAGCGCGTGGAAATCTTTGCCCTGGGCTGGTCGATGCTCATCGCCGGCTTCATGTTTGTGCTTGGCATTGTTCTTATGCTGAGCGTGTTCGGACTGCCTGGCAATTGGATCATGCTTGCGCTGGTGGCTGTCTGTCACTTCCTCGTGCCTGTTGGCAGCCCTCTGGGAGTTTTTTTTTTGTTTCTCCGTAAAGCCTCGCCCTACAGGGCGGGGATATAAGGCAGGGTCCGTAAACAATTTGCCAAACGCGGACCATGCAGAACGCTCACCATGCGACATC
>CAZJPT010000144.1:0-5038 GCA_964547835.1 uncultured Desulfovibrio sp. | reverse complement strand
GCATCAGCACACTGCCGCTGTCATCCCGAGGAAAGAGAGCTCTTTCCGCACCTTCCCCCACCAGAGGAGCGCCGTGCACCGCACTCCTCTGGTGGCTCTGTGTGTCAGAATCTCGTGGTCTTGAGGATTCGTGATCCTGGTCTGATTCACATTCCTGTTTTGCTGCAAAGCCGTCCTCGCGTCTCAGACGCCTGGGCGGCTTTGCTTGTTGTACACGCATAGTACGCCAGTTTGCAGCGGCCAGGAACAGACACGGCAGTGCATGCTGGGCTTTTTTGCCATATCCGTTCAGGTGGACTTGCAATCCCGCGCTTGACTGATTGACATTGTTCTCGTCCGGCGAAAATTCAGGAAGTTGTTCGTGCACGATGACCTACACGATGCTCTATGTAGTTACGCACTAAAAGCTCCGTAATTTTCCCCCGTCCGGATGCATCTGCGTTCACGCTCCTCACAGCGTTCACTCTGCTGATGGTATACTGCGCATACAAGTCATCCAGAAATCGATCCTTTCCCGTGTTTCCCAGACAATCCGCATTGCTGAGCATAAAGAGAATACCTGCTTCATGAAGACGATCACAGAACTGTTTGAGACGAATCTGCTCAGCATCATCAAACGCCTCTTTTGCGTAATCCCTAAACGACGAGGTGGAACTCAATGGACGATAAGGCGGGTCGAAATAAAAAAAGGCCCTTCCCCGCACCTGCCCTAGTGTCTGCTCGAAATCACCTGTCATTATGGTGACTTTCTTTAACAGCACACTGTCTGCACGGATGACGTTCTCATCACAGATGACGGGACGTTCGTACCGGCCAAAGGGCACATTAAACCCTCCAGACTTGTTCACCCGGTACAGTCCGTTGAAGCAGGTACGATTGAGAAACAGCAGGAGCGCTGTATTTTCCACTGGATCAGCAACTTTGGCGTTGAAGCGCTCCCGCACACGAAGGTAGTATTCCCTCTTCGCATCCTGCCCCTGCATCAGGTAATACTCTTCCTGAATTGCTCTTAAAGAGCGTATGAGCTCCTCGGGACGATCGCGAACAATGGTATAGCAGGTCGTCAGATCCGGATTGATGTCATTGATGATGACATGCCGTATGTTTCCATAGGTCTGCAGCATGTGGAACAGCATGGCGCCGCCGCCCACAAAAGGCTCTGCATAGGTCAGGTCCTCTATGCCGGAAAACCCGTCCGGAAGCAGCGCGTCAAGCTGTGCGACGAGCCTTCCTTTTCCGCCAGCCCACTTGATGAAAGGCTTTGCCCTGACCACTGGCTTGACATGCGCAGCCTCCTGTTCGGAAAACCGCGTCCACTGCTTTTCGTCGCACGAACTGCGACCAGCCTTCATCGCGGCTTCCTCGACCAGCGCCTATGGCCGGTGCCATGCGTGTTCTTCCCACCAGACCCTGGCTTATCGCTGCGGACTGCCACACAGCGGGCGCCGCTGCGGGCGTCGTCCGGCGCAGCTGCGAGCTCGCCACAGGTCAGGGACACGCGCA
Source organism: uncultured Desulfovibrio sp. (assembly GCA_964547835.1). Lineage (GTDB taxonomy): Bacteria > Desulfobacterota > Desulfovibrionia > Desulfovibrionales > Desulfovibrionaceae > Desulfovibrio. The sequence goes on along the minus strand of CAZJPT010000144.1, from coordinate 3,535 downwards.
TATCCGTACCGCTGGCAATACGTCCTGCGTTCTCAAGCAGCATGAGCCCCGCGGCCGAGCAGGCATAGCGGCACTGTCCCCGCCCTGGCACAGAAAACGGGCCAGAGATGACGCGCAGCCGCATGCCGCGCCCGACGTCTTCAGCCTCCTCAGCAGCACGCGCACGCAGCCCCAGCCACGCCAGAGAAAGACTATCCTTGGCAAGGCCCGTAGGCTCGGCCAGCGCCTTAAGCCAGGATGGCGCCCCGTCGCTTGTGAACGTAAAATGGCACCAGGTGCGTCCTGCCAGGCGCGACACCTGGCCTGTGCTGACCAGCGCTCCTCCGTCTCCCAGGATGTCCTCTACGATGTCCTCGTCTTGAAAAGCCGCCTCCTCAAAAGACGCCGCATCATCCCTGTAAAGCGGACAGGCACCCTGCCCCGGACAGGGCCCGGTGACAAGGAGATCTTCGTCCCTTGCCAGGGAGCGCAGCCTCATGAGGGTCAGCCCGCCAAGACGCGTTCCCGGCTCAACAAAGAGTGCCCGGGCATTCTGCGGACCGCGGCGCAAAAAAGCCCGCACGCCAGAGAGGATATCACTCAGACGTGAATCGTCATGCGCGTCCTCCTCGTCTTCCTCCAGACGCTGGCGTTTGCAGGGGGGCAACTCGTTGAGGACATTGGCAGCTGTCACCAGCCAGGGAGTGACGTCCTTCTGCGCCAGAGCCATGGCCCTGCGCACACCCTGTTCCAGCGGAGCCTGCAGAGGATGAATTTCCCAGGGCTCCACGCCGGCCTGACGCGCCAGTTCCTCCAGAATACGCCGGCCAATCTGCAGGGGATGCCCGGCACTGTCCACAGCAGCTACAACAACCTTCCTGTCACGCCACTCGGGACAGGCCAGCCACAGGGCCACAGGCACAGTGAGCGGGCCTGAGCCGAGATCAAGCAGCATATGCGCGCCTTCCCCGGGAGCCTCTGGCTTGAGCCCCGTGAAAAGCCTGGCCAGACGGTAGACGTTCCAGGGAAGAAAATAGTGCACGTAGGCGCCAGTGAGCGCAGGCGAGGCCCAATAGGGATGCCGCATCCGGGCGCGCTCGACCGTGAGCATGCGCGAGAGCCTGAGTATATTCAGTGGCAGTTCCTGCCTGTGTGTCCTCTTTAAAGGACAGGCTGCGTCCAGTGCACGCGCCAACAGCACCTCTATGTCATTGCGCACAGCTGCCGGCAGATCCGGAAAAAGCCGGCTCTGCCAGGTAATGGCTGCTGCAGGGGCCGGCGCCAGTCCGGCAGTGCGCCGGCGGGCGTCCAAATGGCCTGTAAAACCCTGCTCTCTTGTGTGATCGTGTCGTCTCATACAGTGTCCGAAAGAAGATGTGAAAAGCGCATGGCCTGCAGATAGCGTTCATGAAAATCCGGGTCCAGCGCCGGCTCCAAAAGAACGGCCCTGCGGCAAAGCTGAGCCAGCTGATGTCTTTTCTCAGGATGCAGGGCGAGCAGACAGGCGCCTGCCAGTGAGGTGTTGCCTACCATCCTGACCCGCTCCGAGGTGCCCGCGGGCACAAAGCCCAGGCGCTCCAGAGTTCGCGGCTGCACATGTGTACCCAGGGAGCCGGCAACCGCCAGGCAGGCAAGACGCTGCGGCTTGACGCCCGCAGCCTTCATGAGATCCTGCACGGCCACGCTGAAAGCAGCCTTGACCTTGAGAATTTCCTCTACGTCGGACAGGCTGAGCCAGAGCGTTCTTGTTGCCATAAAGCGTGGAACTGGCAGCGACCAGTCCATTGCCGCGACCAGGCGCCGCACCAGGGGAGTGCCCCGACCGTTCCATTCCCGGAAATGCCCGTCGTCGTTCATGAGGCCGCTGCTGAGCAAAAGCTCAATAAGCGACAAAAAACCTGTGGCGCTGATACCCTGCACAGGCTGACCAGGCAGCGGCGGACGACCGGTGGCAGTGCGTATGTCAAGGCCGACAGGGCCAATGCTGAAATGCGTCAGCGTTTGCGGACCGGCCATGGCACCGCATTCAAGTCCGATACCCTCCAGAGCCGGCCCCAGCGGGACGCTGGTAAGATAGAGCTTTTCCCCTTCGTCGAGAAGCGCTATTTCACCGTTGGTGCCGAGATCCACCAGCAGATAAGGCCGCGGGGTCCCCTCCGCCTCCATCCAGGCAAGACCGGCGCTCACATCGCCCCCTGCAAAGGGCGCTGGCAAGGGCGGCACATAGACGGGCGGCAGTCCCGGGATGCTCAGCTCTTCATCACCCCGGAACGCAAACGCGTAAGGCGCGGCAGCGAGACCGCTTACGTCCGCGCCGGCAAATATTCCGGTCATGGCCGTGTTGCCTGCCAGCACAATTTCCCGGACGCTTCCTTCACGACCGGCCAGACAGGCACGCGCATAATCACGTACCACCCCGGCCAGCCGCGCTGCGCCAGCAGGCTTCATGGCCAGTGCCACTCGTGAGATAATATCTGCGCCGGCGCCGGCCTGGGGATTGAGATCCGAACCGCTGCTCAGAATGCGCCCGTCTGCGCAATGCAGAAGGCGCCAGGCAATGGACGTTGTTCCCAAATCCATGGCCAGAACTGCGGGCCCCTCCCCATCCTCATGCTGTATGCACCTTGAGCTGATGACAGCCGGCGGCTGCGCCAGCTCAATAGTGACGTCCCTGTCATCGTCAGAAATCTGACAGCGACAGGCCAGACGCCAGCCTGCGGCAACAGCCTGCTCACCCAGAACCTGGACTTCCTCGTCTGCAGGCTGCGGTGCGGGACTGAGAAAGCGCACGCGGCAACGCCCGCAACGTCCTATGCCACCGCACAAAGGGACTGGCTCAACCCGCCCGGAGAGCCAGACAGCCTGATGGAGAGGCTGCCCCGGGCCGCCTCTGACTTCAGTTTTCCCGGCAACGCCGAGCCATGGTCTTTCTATGCGTATACGCATGCCTTTTTCCTTCCATGCATCCGCAAAGCGCCCGCCAGAACATTGCCCGTGGTACGGATTTTGCTTACCTTAATTCCTGGAGGCGCAGCGGCGAATCACAATGGCGCAACAAATGCCCGGAAGCGGAGGACAGCAACGCTGCGTGCAAAAGCGCTCCGCGATATCGTCAAATCCCCATAATGCCATGCCAGAAAGAAGCACACGCCATCTTTTAAGTCAGGAAGAGCTGAATTTTCTGCTGGCCCCGACCGTTGACGACGCGGGCGGGGAGTCTGCTGCCGCGGCTTCCGACAGAGACCGGGCTGCTGCGGAAATGGACTGGGACCAGCCTGAGCATGGCTGCGTCATTCAGCATATTGACACTGCCGGCACGCTGCCGGAGCGCATCTTCGCCTCGCATTTCGAGCGCGATCTGGCACAGCGCCTGGGCGCCTATGTTCGTCTGGATCTGGAAAACAGCACGCGCCGGGAATGTGCTGCACTGCTCAGAGACCTGGACAGCCCGGCGTGGTACACCATGGTGGATGCGGACTGGCTGAGCAGTCGGCCGCTCTTCTGCCTGGACGGATGGATGACGCAGTCACTGGCGGACGCCAGCCTTCGGGCCGGT
>CAZJPT010000143.1:0-5071 GCA_964547835.1 uncultured Desulfovibrio sp. | reverse complement strand
CTGCCAATCAAAAAATACGCGCTCAGACGACGATTTGGATTGGCATTGTTCCCGTCTGGAGAAAATTCAGATCTATAGTGAATTTTTCTGAAAGAAGTACAACTTCACTTTTTTAATCGAGTGAGTACAGCTTTTAGAAAAGCATTTTCTATTATTGCGTATCCTCTTTAATTTTGTCAAGAAAAATCTGAGTGCCTGATCAGTTTCAGTCATTTGCTCTTGAGGCTCTGTCTGCCCCTTGAGGAACAACTCATTTAAAAAATGGCCAGTCTGGAAGTCGTGCGGAACCGAGCCCGGGTCAATAAACTCTGGCAATGTGCCGGCGTGGAGTGCACCAGGAGCTTCGTGAGCTGACAGCCCATGTTTGCGGCAGGTGGAGATAGCGCTTGCGGACACAACAGAAGATATGCACCCCATCCATTGAGCGGAAGCAGCCCGATATCTTCTGCTTCACCTTGCTCATCCGCCTGATTGCTTGAGAAGGGCACTTCCGGGCGCGTTGGAACAAACAGCACTTCCTCCGTGTGCTCCCTTAATCGCTCCAGCCGACATCCGGACTTGCCTTTGGCTGGCCGCCCCAGTGTCCCCCTGCATGGTGGCGGCCGGGGACATCCCCTGTCGCAGGCTCAGAGCATGTCGTCGTCACGAAGGGCTGCTTTTGTCAGTTCCTCGGTCAGCTCTCCGTCTTTTCAGCTCCTGCAGCCGGACGGACCATTGCCTGCCGTCACGTTCGTGGCAGCCTTCAAGTTCCCGCAGCACGTGGACATTGCAGACGGCATACATACAGGGACAGCCCCGATACCGGACCCAGAAGTCATACATCGCAACGCCCTGGTACAGTGGCAGGATGCCCATAGCATCCATGCCTCTGGTCCCACGTTGTGCGTGAGGCATGTACAGGGTGAGCCCGTCGCTGGACGCATTGTGCAACCAGAAGACATTTTCCCCCGACTCTGGACCCAGTCTCATCGCAATGGATCACAGGGCAGCGGAGCAGTTCGACGCAGCTCCACCACACGAGCTCTTCCAGTCTGCGGTGGGCCTCGATGAGAAAATTCTGATTCGTGCCCACAAAAATGGGGATCCCGGCCTGCTCTTCCAGCGATATCCGGTTGAAGGGAACCAGCTTCCCGATGGACTGGACCTCCATCCTGACGGTGTCGCCATACTGGACAAGCCGCCAAAACCAAGCCGCTTTGAGCGGCTCACAAAATACGTTCCCGACTATGTCGGGAGGACTTAAGGATTTTTCTGGAAAGCAACATTATATTTTGTCACGCTAAAATTGGCCATTGAGGACCGTTTAAGCAAGAAAAAGCGTAATACATCAGAACCTGATACCCTACCGGAGTGTGCTGGTGGTTTGTCAGCGACCATCTGTTCGGCCCCGTGTTTCCCCGCAATTTTGAGATACAGTGCTGCCCGCCAGACGGAACGGCTGTTTCACTGCACGTATCTTGACAGCGCAGATGTCCCGGCTAGGATTATGAGCAACAAGGAGGTCAGACATGGCAGAAGTACAGTGGAAACACTATCTCGGACGCGGCAGCGAGGTGGAAGATATTCTTGCCAGAGCCGGCAAGGCCAGAAAAGACGTTCTGAACGCCAGGCGCTCGCTTATGGAGGAATACGAAGCCAACGGCGTGCTACCGGGAGACAGGCACAGGTACACCATCGCCGGTCTCCTTTATTACAAGAAGCCCCCCTTTGAGTTCATGGAATATACCCTGGCAGATAAAAAAACTGCGGACGGACGAGAATACTATATCGCCAGACCATCCAGGCGTCACGTCAAGGGACGCGAACTCATCGAGAAGCTGAAAGCTCCCGAAGTCACCCTCAGCCCGGAAAACGAAATCGTCAACATGCTCGGCGTCAGCTGTATGGCACAGGTCAAGGACGATTCCCCACAGGGCGGCACCCAGTTAGTCTGGTCGAGCGCGGAACAAGTGGAAAACATAGTGCTTGTGCGCATGCCAGCCAACGCTCCACGCCAGCGCATCCTCGGGAACTCGCCAAAGCTCCCCCCTTACCTCAAGCTCATTAAGAAAGAAGTATACGACACGCTGCGCAGCGGCGATCTCTCCATCCTCAATTAATAGTCCTTCAGCACATGCGCCGTAATACCTCCGGAAGCGAAAGCCAGAGAGGATGTGGTGGAAGAAGCGAGAATCCCCCCGTTCAGGCGTGGGAAGTGTCAAAAAAACGTGCGGCTCACCGGCACACTCCCGGCGGGCCGCCCTCTTTTCCATCCTGCGGATTCCAGCATCAGAATGCGAAGTTCCATCCTGATTTCATGAGCGATTTGTCCATCACTCAGGCAACATTTTGACAATGAGCAGGTGATCAATGAGTCATAACATGAATGGGCCTCTGGCTTCCATGAAACGCACTGTCAGTCTTCTTCTCTTTGTCTGCGCGCTGCTCCTTGCGCCGAACGCTCTTCTTGCCGGCCAGGGCAACACGACCAACGATTCCTACAACCAGAGCAAGCGCACCCTGGAACGTCAGGTTTACTACGATCACCGCGTCACCATCTACTGCGGCGCTGCCTTTGACGCCAGCAAAAACGTAACCCTGCCCAGCGGTTTCATGACGCCAAAGTACGCAGGACGTTCCGCCAGAATAGAATGGGAGCACGTTGTCCCGGCCGAAAACTTCGGCCGCACTTTCGCAGAGTGGCGCGAAGGCGATCCGCAGTGCGTCAGCCAGGGCAAACCGTTCAAGGGCCGCCGCTGTGCCGAAAAGGTCAACATGGAATACCGCTACATGCAGGCTGACATGTACAACCTCTATCCTGCCATAGGCAGTGTCAACGCCCTGCGCTCCAACATGAACTTTGCCATGCTTGGCGCCGGTGTGCCATCTGCCTTCGGCACCTGCGAGATGAAAATTTCCGGCAACCGCGTCGAGCCCCCGGCCCGCGCCCGCGGCCAGATTGCCCGTACCTACAAATACATGGCCGATGCCTACGCGCCACGCAACCGCACGAGCCGCCAGCAGAGCCAGCTCATGGATGCCTGGGACAGAGAATATCCCGTCGACGTCTGGGAATGCACACGCGCAAAGCGCATTGAGGCCCTGCAGGGCAATGCCAACCGCTTTGTGAAAGATCCCTGCATCAGGGCCGGACTCTGGTAAGACAATACCCCCATCGCAAGCCCGGGCCATGACACACGGTCTTGGCAGGCCGCGCCTCTTTCTGCTACAGGCTGTCTCATCGGGACACAGCTTTCAGACGTGCGCCGGCCGGCGCGACACACTCCAACACCGCGAGGTCAATTTGAGCAACGAACCGGATAAAGTCATCTATTCCATGATACGCGTAACCAAGCGTCATGGACAAAAGGAAGTCCTCAAGGACATCAGTCTTTCCTATTTCTACGGCGCCAAAATTGGCGTTCTCGGCCTCAACGGCGCAGGCAAGTCCAGCCTGCTCAAAATTCTGGCCGGCGTGGACACAGCCTTTGACGGCAAGACCGTGCTGGCTCCCGGTTATACCATAGGCTACCTGGAACAGGAGCCCCTTGCCAGCGAAACAAGGACCGTGCGCGAGGTGGTAGAGGACGCGGTGTCCGACCTCAAGGCCATAGCCGCCGAATTTGAGGAAATCAACGCCAGATTTGCGGAACCCATGGACGACGACGCCATGAACGCGCTCATTGAGCGCCAGGCACAGGTCCAGGAGGAAATGGACGCCAAGAACATCTGGGACCTGGACGCCCGCCTGGACATGGCCATGGACGCCCTGCGCTGCCCTCCGCCCGAGATGCGCGTCAGTGACATCTCCGGCGGCGAGCGCCGCCGCGTGGCACTGTGCCGCCTCCTGCTCACAGCCCCGGACATTCTTCTGCTGGACGAGCCAACCAACCATCTGGACGCCCAGTCCGTGCAGTGGCTGGAAGACTATCTGCGCACCTTCCCGGGCACAGTCATAGCCGTTACGCACGACCGTTACTTCCTGGACAACGTGGCCGGCTGGATCCTGGAGCTGGACCGCGGCCGCGGCATCCCTTGGAAGGGCAACTACTCCTCCTGGCTCGAGCAGAAGGAAAAGCGCCTGGCCCAGGAGGAGAAGACCGAGTCCGAGCGCCGCAAGACCCTGGCCCACGAGCTCGAGTGGATACGCATGTCCCCCAAGGGCAGGCACGCCAAGAGCAAGGCGCGCATCAACGCCTACGAGGCCATGCTCTCCCACGAGTCCGCCCGCCGTGCCAGGGACCTGCAGATCTACATTCCGCCAGGACCGCGCCTTGGTAAAACTGTCATCACTCTTGAAAATGTGACCAAGGGCATGGGGGACAAGCTGCTCTTCGACAATCTGAGCTGCATCATCCCTGCCGGTGCCATAGTGGGCATCATCGGTCCCAACGGTGCCGGCAAAACCACTCTTTTCCGCATGCTGGTCGGCGAGGAAAAGGCTGACAGCGGCGTTGTCCGCACAGGCGAGAGCGTCAAGTTCGCCTACGTGGATCAGAGCCGCGCCAGTCTCACACCAGGCAAGACAGTTTACGAGCTCATCTCCGAGGGCCGTGAGACCATCACCCTGGGCAGCATGGAAGTGAACGCACGCGCCTACTGCAACCGCTTCAACTTCAGCGGAGCGGATCAGCAGAAAAAGGTGGAGATGCTCTCAGGCGGCGAGCGCAATCGTCTGCACCTGGCCCGCATGCTCAAATCCGGCGCCAATGTGCTCCTGCTCGATGAGCCTACCAACGATATCGATGTGAACACCATGCGCGCCTTGGAGGACGCCCTGGAAAACTTCGCAGGCACTGTGCTCGTCATCAGCCACGACCGCTGGTTCCTGGACAGAATTGCCACACACATCCTGGCCTTTGAGAACGACAGCCAGGTCGACTTCTTTGACGGAAACTACACGGAATACGAGGCGGATCTGAAAAAGCGTCTGGGCAAGGAGGCGGAACAGCCCCGCAGACCAAAGTTCCGCAAGTTTACCCGCTAAACGCACTCATCCGGGGCAGACACATGCCAGCCCCGGATGCTCATGTTATTTTGTACCGACATTGAGCAGCTCGATTTAACCAATTTTAAGCGTCCTGCATGGTCG
>CAZJPT010000142.1:0-5088 GCA_964547835.1 uncultured Desulfovibrio sp. | reverse complement strand
GGAAAGTGGAACTGGTCGTGAGGGAGGCTGCGAGAGCCTCAAGGATTTCATGGATGCCAGACTGGCCGTTCTTGGCGGCATCAGCTGAGGCACGTACCAGTACCGGATGTGCTTGCGTGCTGAGCTGCACATGGCGGCAGACTTCCGTTGATGACTGCTGATGTTAAAAATCAATTATCACGAAACAACAGAAGGAACTCGTTGGCTGACGAACTTTAAGAATGCTATATTAGTGTCTTTTTCCAGAACTAAATATTACGGGCCCGCTCCCCTTGCGGGGAGGGCCCGTGACATTCTGCGGCATTAATTGCTGCGTCGCGACCGCGAGGTTCTGCGGAAGGCGTTTTGTCCGTATTCGCCAAGAAGGCTCAGGCGACGATCCACAAGCTCATAGAGCGAGCCCCTGGTGAAGGTACCGTCCTTGCGACGCCGTCCTGCGGGCATGCCAGTGAGCAGTTGCAGCGCCTCCTCGATGGAGCGCACAGCGTAGACGGCGAAGCGTCCCTCGTCCACGGCCTTGAGCACATTGGGGGCCAGCATGAGATGATCTACGTTGTCGGCAGGCAGGATGACACCCTGGGTGCCGGTCAGTTTCTGTCTGGAACAGACCTTGAAAAAACCTTCCACCTTCTGGGTGACGCCGCCTACAGCCATAATCTGTCCGGCGTGGCTCACGGCGCCGGTAAAGGCAAGATCCAGGCGGATGGGCACCTCAGCCAGGGCCGAGAGCAGGGCCGCCAGTTCGGCGCCTGAGGCTGAGTCTCCCTCTATCCCTGCGTAGCTTTGCTCAAAGAAGAGCGAGCCCGACAGACTGAGGGGCTTGCGGCTGGCAAAGACACCGGTAAGATAGCTCATGAGGATCATCATGGCCTTGGTGTGTATTGGGCCACCCAGATCTGCCTCGCGCTCTATGTCGGAGATGCCGTCATGTCCTACGCCGACTGTGCAGGAGATGCGGTGCGGCAAGCCAAATTCGAAATTGCCGTAGGTGGTGACTGCAAGGCCGTTGATCTGGCCTACCGCCTTGCCGCTGGTTTCCACACGGATAACGTTGCGGTCGTACTCCTCCATGTAGTTGTCCTCAACCAGGTTCACGCGATAGATTCTCGCCGCGTATGCCTTTTCGAGGATGGAGCCTGAGACTTTGTCAGCCTTTTCCATGCGTGCCAGTGCTGCCGCTTCAACCATGTATTCACGGATGAGCGGGAACTTGAGGGAGAGGCGTTTTTGATCCTCGCAGATGTGCGATCCCAGTTCGACCAGCCAGGCCAGGGCTGTGCGATCAAATGACGGCAGCTTGTCAGCTCTGATGATGCGCGCAATGGCGTTCAGGTACTGACGCACGCCTGCTGCGTTGCGGGGCATGGCGTCAGTGAGCTCGGCCTTGATGCGGAACAGCTTGCCAAAACGCTCATCCGAGTCGAGCAGGCCCTCGTAAAGAAATTCGTCACCGATGAGGACCACTTTTACGTCCAAAGGCACAGGATCAGGCCGCAGGCCCTTGCTGCGCATGGCGCTCTCAGGCATTTCCGCGGACTCGTCCATTCTGGCCTTGCCAGAGCGCAGGGAGCGCAAAAGCCCTTCCCAGGCTGTGGGGTAGTGGATGAGGTCATCCATGCGCAGCACAAGATAGCCGCCGCTGGCGCGGTGCAGACTGCCAGATTTGACCAGAGTAAAATCCGTGACCAGGGCGCCCATCTCGCTCTCACGCTCTACGCAGCCCAGCAGATTGGCAGCTGTAGGATGATCCTCCAGAATGACCGGTGCACCCTTGAACCCGCCGTTGTCAACGAAGAGATTGACGCGATAGTGATTGAGCACTTCTTCGCGGCTCCAGGCCGGCGTCTGGCCGGACTGCCCGGGGTCGTTCTTGGGCTTGGGAGCCAGGAGCGATTCCGTGTTCTCAATCATGTCGGCGCGCAGTTCAGCAAAAAAGGTGCGCAGCTTCTCCGCGGAATCCTCCATGCCGGCTGTTGTGACGGATTTGATGAAGCGCGTCTCCAGAGGCGTCATGTGCGTGTCCAGCACCTGGGAAAGGACGGATTTCTCCAAATCCTTTTCCTTATCCAGAAAGCCTTCCTCTGTGCGCGTCAGCTCGTGTACGAAGCCGGACATGTGCTGCACCAGATCGGCACTCTTGTTCTTGAGCAGACGCTGCACTTCCAGATCCAGGCTGGCAAACTCGTCATCGCTCACTCTGCGTCCCTTGACCAGGGGAAAGAGGGTAATGTTGCCGGTATCGTCAAATTCCAGGGTAAAGCCCTTGTGCACGGCTATGGAGTTCATGCGGTCGAGCAGCTTGGTGCGCTCGTTCTGATAGCTCTCCATCAGCATAGCCCGCTGCTTCATAAATCCCTGGCCGCGAATACGGTTTTCCAGGGTGGCCAGCACGGATTTGAGTGCCGCCTGCATGCCCTGACGCAGACGACGTCCAAGGCCCGAGGGCAGGGTGATGAGTACCGGGCGTTCGGCGTCGCTGAAGTTGTGCACATAGACCATGTCAGGCGGCGTTGGCTTACGCCTGGCCAGCGGTGCCAGGTAATGTTGCACAATAAAGCTGCGCCCGAGGTTGGGAGAGCCGGCCAGATAGACGTTGAAGCCGCTTGCGCTGATGTTGACAGCCAGGTCCAGCGCCTTCATGGCGCGGTCCTGATAAGGAACGCGCTGCATCGAGCCGGATTTGAGTTCCGAGCTGTCTTCTACCGGAATCTGGGCGGGATCGTAGGTCGCATGCAGTCTGGAGGTAGGGAGCGGTGCTAATGGCATGGCGGTCTCGTTACATCGGAAAGCTTTTGGATATGTGCCTTGCTGGTTCAGCGTTCGGGCCTGTTGTCAGCGTAGAGGCGATTCAGAATGTCTGCGGCACCGGCTTTCATAAGATTTTCCGCAAGTCTGAGGCCGATTTGTTCGGCCTCTGCGCCGCTGCCTGTAGCGCGCATGCAGATGACGCGGCTGCCATCTGTTTCGGCTACAAGTCCGTCAAGCGCCAGCACACCGTCCTCAAGCTCGGCGTGCGCACCTATGGGAACCTGGCAGCCACCGTCAAGGCCACGCAGCAGGGCCCGCTCGGCGTCAACACAGATACGCGTGTCCCTGTCCTCCAGCTGGCGTACAAGGTCGCACACCTCTTTGTCCGCAGCGCGGCACTCAATGCCCAGAGCCCCCTGACCTACGGCAGGGATAAAGTAGAGCGGGCGCAGCCTGACCATGTATCGTGCACAAAGCCCCAGGCGCTTGACACCGGCCATGGCCAGCACAATGGCGTCGAACTCACCCTCGCGCAGCTTGCGCAGGCGTGTGTCGACGTTGCCGCGCAGCGACATAATGCGCAGATCAGGACGCAAAGTGAGAAGCTGCGCCTGACGTCTGAGTGAGCTTGTGCCTACTGCGGCATGCGCAGGCAGCATGGCCAGCCCCTCGTACTTTTCCGAGAGCAGACAGTCCACGCACTCCTCGCGTGCCGGAACAGCGCCAAGGCAAAGGCCATCTGGAAGCTGCATGGGCACATCCTTGATGCTGTGGACAGCAAGATCCGCTTCTCCAGCGAGCAGCGCATCCTCAATTTCCTTGACGAAAAGTCCCTTGCCGCCCACCCTGGCGAGGGGGACGTCCAGAATCCTGTCTCCTTTGGTGTGAATGACACTGAGCGCTATTTCCGTATCAGGTTCAATCTGCAGCAGACGATCACGAATATACTCTGCCTGCCACAGGGCCAGCTTGCTGCCTCTGGTCGCGATAGTGAGCTTGCGCATGGCTGCGTCCCATGAAGCCCTAGTGGCTGCAGCTTGCGCAGTTGCCGCCGGAACAGCCGGAACAGCCGCAGCCAGAGGAGTGGCCGCCGTCTGAAGCGCCGGCGCCGTCACCAGTGATACAGCAGCAGGCGCTCATCAGGCGCTCAGTATCCTGGCTGCCACATGAGGGACAGGGCACGGTTTCATTTTGTGAAGCAAGTTCTTCAAAGTTTTCATCGCATTTTTTGCAGTGAAATTCGTACATGGGCATGGGAAGCACTCCGGTTGTATCAGCATTGCAGGGAAGGGAAGGGAAGGGACGTGACCTTGCTTTCCGTCTTCCCCGTCGACTTTGTTTGTCAGCCGGTCAATGTCGCTGTGCAGCATCTCCGTGAGAATTTCCGGCTTGCAGGTCAGATAATAATCATAAGTTCATCCAGCAGACAGACAAGCCCAATCTGCACCTGATGCAGCAAAGAAGGTTCGCTGGCGGGCACGCGCAGCTCCAGGTCAGGCAGGCCGTCCCGGGCCGGAACACCGCCGTCTCCGCCGATGTGAACTACTCTGCTCGGGCTTTGCGTGCGGCCTGCATCAGGGCTGGCTGTGTACCGTCCGGGGTGAGCAGCACCAGTATGTCGCCGTCGCTGCCCAGGTCCTCGAGCTGGGGGCAAGCGTCTGCGTGCAGTCTGAGGACTGATCGATGACTTCACCCAGGGACACTGGAGAGCGCAATGGCCGGCAGGGGGAGAGCGGGGCCCGGGGCCTTGCCCCCTGCGAGCAGACTGACCAGGGACCTGGCCGTAAAGGGCATGTGGTCTTCTCCGCTGTTTGCTGTCTGACGCCCGGTGCGTGTTGCCGTATCACGGTACGGGAAGAGGTGCACAGGGGCCCTGGCGTCTTGACCGATGACATTTAGTCTAAAAAAGGCGTGCAAGCAAGGTCAGAGTGTTTGTGACAGGGGATATGGGGGGATCATAGCCTTTGTACGCAAAAGCAGAGATTTTGGGCAGGGATCTCCGGAAGGGGTGCTTCAAAGGATCGAATAGGAGAATAAGGCAGGTATCCGCGGTCTGTCTGGCAGAAATGCGACTTGTCTTTTTGGGCGTCTCTGCTCATTGACACGACCATGGGAATTTTGGCAGGACAACAGCGCAGTGGCTGGCAGAGGAAAATGACGGTCTGTGTCTGCGCTTCGTGCCCCCGCAACGCCGCACCAGCATGGTGTGTCTTTGCTGTGCGCAGCTGGGACTGGCAATGCTGTACCACGGCATACGCATATGATTTGACAACAAATCATAGGTATGTCATAAAAATAAATTTGGATGTTGCTCGATGTCTCTTAATTCTGTCTAACAGT
>CAZJPT010000141.1:0-5094 GCA_964547835.1 uncultured Desulfovibrio sp. | reverse complement strand
GGACTGTGTGCACTTTTCCCTGCCTCACGTGCCGCCCGCTTTCACGCCAGGCAATTTCCTGACACTCACCACGCCTGAAGGCGGGGGATTGCTGCTTATTCCACCACAGCCTCTTTGGCTTGTGCGAGTTAAGATGGTGTATCCAGAGTTTTGAGATCTCCTCTATATCCACATCACTAAAGCGAGGGGCTTTACGCCGCATTTGCTAAGGAGGGGCGCTCAGGCGCCATACATGACGTCATGAATACTTCAAAGAGTAAAGCGCAAAAAACATCCGGCCACGTCGTCAGCATGTCGCCAGTCATTCTCGGACTGCTTCTCATCCTTGTTTTTGTCTGCGGCCTGCTGACAGGATCGATCATCACTTCAGCAACGAAAAGCACAGTCACTGCACCGCAAAAACAGCAAACCGCGCCGCAGCAGTCCGCGCAGAAGCCTGCCGGACCGTCACCAGCAGAGCTGCAGCACATCCGCGAACTCGAAGAGATACTGGCAAAAGAGCCGTCTAATCGCGAGAAGCTTGTTGAACTGGGGAATATCAATTTTGACACGGGACGCTATCATCAGTCCATCGAGGCCTATGAACGCGCCCTGGCCATCAACCCCAACGACGCGGCCGTGCTCACCGACTGCGGTGTCATGTACCGGGCCATTGGCCAGTTCGATAAAGCGCTTGAGCTTTTCTTGAGGGCCCAGCAGGTACATCCCGGTCATCCCATAGCGCTCTTCAACCAGGGCGTGGTTCTTAACTATGATCTGCACCGCCATGAAGATGCTCTCAAGGTATGGCGCGAACTTGCTCGTCTGCATCCAGGATCGGCAACTCCCGGCGGACGTACCATTGAGGAACTCATCAAACAGGTAGAAGAAGACCTCAAGAAGTAAGATTGCAACCCCTTCTCCCCACCTGGTGAACGGAAACAACCATGCTCACACAACGCCATTGCCTCCGCGTTCTCATCGTATTTCTCGCTGGTTTCTGTGGCTTCTGTCTGATCTGCCTGTCCGTGTATGCGCAGCCCGCGCAACCTCGCCTTCCTCAGGCGATTCAAGACACAGACCGTCTCCTTGTGCGCCTTATTCCAGCACGCCAGGGCGTCATCCAGCCTCTGGTGACGCTGGACAGAGTCTCTCTTGGCGACTACCTCGAATACTGGCTGGACACGGGCGACTTTGTCGATGTGAACGACGTGGCGAGTGCTGAGTATCAGGAGCGCTTCCAGATCTACAACCCGCGCCGTCTTCCCTTGACTGGTAATGGTGTTCTGTGGCTGCGCTTCGTGTTGCAGGCAACACCTGCTGGAGCAGAACAGCAGCACCTCTTGCTTGAACTCGGACCAAACGTGCCTGGCTCACCTGTTCTGTTTACTCCACGTGTCACAGAAAGGGGGCTGGAATGGAACGAAACGGACTCTGTCAATGGCAGAATACGCCTGCCTGAGACCTCAACAGTGCCTGTCGTCTGCTTCCTGCGACTCGAAGGCGTGCCCGGCATGTGGTTTTCCCCTGTTGTGCGCAAACTGGACGCTGCTTCCACGACACCTCTGCCTGTAAACTGGCATCTGGTCGGACTGGTGACCCTGGGCACCATCTTTGTCATGTGCCTTTTGCAGTGCATGGCTGGCCCCGGACAATGGCGCTTGTGGGCAGTGCTCTATCTGGCAGCTGTTCTCGCGCAGTCCTGGGGGGGCACACCAGCTCCCGGTGCCGCATATACAGCTAAAACCGTGGCCGGCACATGCTGCGGCGGTCTGGCCCTGATGCTCTGGCCGCATGTGGGACGACATCTTCTCAACTGCCGTTCGCGGCACCATGGCCTTGACGCCTCATTCATTCTTCTTTGCCTTCCGGGGGCTGCACTGGCGCTGCTGCCCCTGGTGCCGCAGCTGCAATGGATGACGCGCTATACGGAACTGTGGCCCTTGGCCATGCTTATCTTTGTTCCCAGTACCATCTGGGCCTGTCTGTGCGGTATTCGCTCCAGCGTGAAATATCTTCTGGGCACCTTCATCCCGCCTCTGGCAGTTGCTGCCGCCATCCTGGGTACACGCTCGTCCATTGAGGCCGAACTGCTGGCTGCCCTGCCAATGCTGGGCCTGACTCTGGGAGCTCTTTGCCTGCTTGCTCTCGTGCACGATGCGCCACGTGCTGAACACGCTCCGGCGGCTCCAAATCTCGCTGATCTGCTTAATCCACTTGAAGACGACATGCGCCTCAACATGGACGACTCAAAGCTTGTGGAGCTATGTAATCCTCTTGCGGAAAATGAAGCTACAGCAGCGCTCTCTGCCCCTCTCGCTGCCATTGCCGCTGATCTCGAAAATCTGGCAGCAGACACAAGGCTTGACGAGGAGAAACGTCAGCAACTGGAAGCGGCCATTAATAAACTTAAGGAACTCAGTACGCCTTCTGCGAACTTGAGCGGTGCTATTGAAAAGACCGAGGAGAGCGTGAGCGCAGACAATGAAGCCGTCAGTGACGCTGCACCGGACACTGCAGACAACAGGGAAGGGAACAGCGACAGCGACATGTCCGCCAGAATGAGTGTCTTCGACGGTCTTTTCGAGGACAGGTCAAGCGGGAAGAAAGACGGAGCAATGACGCTTTCTCAGGCATTTCCGACAGACAGGGAAGAAGCAGCTGTCGCCACTGCACCAGAGAAGGAGCATGTCACAAGCGGGCGCAGCCGTCTCGATGGCATGCCCCCCCTGTCCATGGACGCTCCCAACACAAAAAATACAGCGGCTGTGCACGGAACTGCCGAAGCTGAGCTGAAGATTCCCTCCACGCCCCCGGTGCTGAACATGGGCACGCCTGTCAGTCCGGATTTGGGCGACAAGGAGAATCCGCTGCATCCTGCCCCTCAGCCCCTCCTTACAACTCAGGAGCGCTCTGCCCTCATGATTGCCCTGGCCATGGCCGGCAAAGCCTTGAAAGCTGGCGATATGCGCACCGTGCAAAGGGCTGCGGGCACACTGGAGGCAAGGAGTGAAGGTCATACATCGCTTAAGCGACTGGCCTCGCTCATGGGCAGAGCCGCTGCTTCCGGCGACAAAGGTGCCGTGCGCGATCTGCTTTTTGAATTCTGTGACGCTGTAGACAGACGCACGGGCAAGAGCGTCTGACGACGCTCCGGGGTAGAGACGTGCTGCTCGTCATCAAAATTGGATTGCTGGTCTTCCACCTGCTTTCATGGTGTGCTACCTGCCATGTGCTGCTGACCAAATCCGATCCGCGCTCTGCGCTGGGATGGACAGCTGTAGTCCTTCTCGTGCCTGTCCTGGGCCTGCTGCTCTACATAGTATTCGGCATCAGCCGGACGCAGAGCAGGGCAGCGAAAATTATGCGCAGCAACGCCCGCCTGCTCCCCTCCTATGCCTATACTGACTATTCCCTGGATAACGCAGAGAATGTGCCCCTGTGGATGCGGCAGATGGAGCAGATCGGCCGCAAACTAACACACTCGCCTCTCAAGACCGGCAATGAAGTGCATCCGCACTTTAACGGCAACATGGCCTATCCAGCTATGCTGAATGCCATAGGGAAGGCGCAGCGACATGTCTTGCTGACCACCTATATTCTAAACCAGGGTGAGGTGAGCAAACAGTTTGTCAAAGCCTTGATTAAGGCGCACGAGCGCGGCTGCGAAGTGCGTGTGCTGCTGGACGGCATCGGGCGTTTCTACTCCCTGCACTCGCCCATAGATGCCTTGCGTGCAGCTGGACTGCCTGTAGCCCTTTTCCTGCCTCCGAGGCTGTTTCCACCAAATCTCATGATCAATCTGCGCAATCATCGCAAGATCATGGTCTGTGACGACGTGGCCTTTACCGGCGGCATGAATATCGCTGATTATCATGTTACAGGCAGTGGGAGCAAACACGTAGTGCAGGACGTGCACTTCGAAATCACCGGCCCCGTGGTGGCCTCCTACTACAGAGCTTTCTACATGGACTGGGGCTTTGCCACTGGCAGCTACGTGCGCGAGCTGCCCCCCTGCAACTTCGCGTCAACTGGTACAGCATACTGTCGGGCAGCCCTAGACGGCCCTGGCACCAGCGACGATTCCATCAATGCTCTGATCGCCGGCTGTATCAGCACTGCCATGAAGCACGTCTGGATCATGACGCCTTATTTCCTTCCTACCAGGGAAATTACGACCGCTCTCCGTACTGCTGCCCTCAAGGGTGTGGACGTGCGCGTCATCCTGCCATCCGTCAACAACCTCATCTACGTACACTGGGCATCACGACGCGTTCTGCCAGCACTTCTGGAAACCGGCGTGCGCATCTATTATCAACCCCCTCCCTTTGCCCACACAAAACTTCTCTGCGTAGATAACTATTACGCACAGATAGGCTCGGTAAACTACGATTCACGCAGCCTCAGGCTTAATTTTGAGCTCAACACCGAGATTTTTGACAAGAAGTTCAACGCACGCATGCGCCTTTTCATGGTTGATGTCTTGAAAAAAAGCCATGAACTCAAGCGGGAAGAAGTGGAGAAAACACCTGTACCAGCCAGGCTGCGCGATGCTTTTTTCTGGCTGTTTTCTCCCTATCTGTGAGCCCGAAAAACAGCAAGAGGGGAATTTCCTCATGAAAACTTGTACCTGCTCAGCTCCGGCAGCCTGGCTTGACTTCGGAGACATATTTTGGGTAGCACAGGCATAGATTGAGGTGCACTTATGAAGTTAGACATTCAGAGGACGTCTCAAAACGCACAAGACTGTACATAAAAGCACAGTGTTAAGATGGTGTATCCAGAGTTTTGAGATCTCCTCTCAGAGGACGTCTCAAAACGCACAAGACTGTACATAAAAGCAATGTGTTAAGATGGTGTATCCAGAGTTTTGAGATCTCTTCTCAGTCAATGCGCGAGACATGTGGCAAACTCCGGGAAGCTGTCGAACATGAGCAGCTCACCGATGATTTCCGCCAGTCTCTCTGTACTTTCCTGGAGAAGGTGGCGGAGCTCCCTACAACTCACCAAGAACTTTTCGTACACCCGACGTCCAAAAACCGCCATCTTCACCCTTCCAAGAATCTAAACTTTCCTGAAAAGGACACAACTCCCTGCTGAACCACCCCAATTTTT
>CAZJPT010000140.1:0-5101 GCA_964547835.1 uncultured Desulfovibrio sp. | reverse complement strand
AATTCCTTAGGCACTGTCCGTAAACAATTTACCAAACGCGGACCTTGCAGAACGTTCATCATGCGATCTCTATTTGGAAAAATTCGCAAGTTATTTGCGGATGATTCCTTATCTGTTGCGATGATCTGTCTGCCGTACCACGCAGCCTTATATTAAAGACTTCCCAATTCGTTGCAATATTCTCTCTTGATGAAAACCTCGCAAGCATGATCAAGCGGTCCATCTGCGCAGCTGTCTGCCACGTTTCGGGGCGCCTCCAGAGAGGGTGGGAGTGGTCGAGCATCTCGTGTCCGGGGACCAGTTATCTCGCGCCTGTCACCGGTAAAATAAACTCCAGACAGCCAGCAAAGGCAGTCCGGGGAAGTTCTCCCGGAATGCCCGGGTCGAAAAATCACTCAGGCTCCAGCTGGCTATTTTTCAGGATTTGGCTTTCGGTGATGGCAACGGATTGGGAACCCTTTAGAGCAGTTTCATTATGAAATCAGATATGTCAGGCAACATGTCCGGACTCACAGAACCACTCCATGATGCAGCGACAGTCACCGTGTCAATGGCCTTGACGCTCCCTCGTCAATGGCAGAAAGTATTAAGCTTCAATACGAAACTACTCCAGTAAAC
This sequence comes from uncultured Desulfovibrio sp., assembly GCA_964547835.1. Taxonomy (GTDB): domain Bacteria; phylum Desulfobacterota; class Desulfovibrionia; order Desulfovibrionales; family Desulfovibrionaceae; genus Desulfovibrio. Next base: position 4,483 of record CAZJPT010000140.1, on the reverse strand, counting down.
AGCTTGTCCTGTCCTGTGAGACTTCTGCTGGCAGGCAACGCGCAATTCTTCCATCTGTGCCACATACCCCGTCGGACCGTCACGGGACGGAGATGTATTCCGGGTGCAGCACTGGTACCGGCTCTTTGACAGCCTTGCCACATCCTCAGTTTTAGGGCACATTTTCAACAAGGAGGGACGCATGAAAGCGCGCAGACAAAGGAAATGGGTTTTAGGGTATGAGCAGCAGGAAGCATAAGCGTGATTTGCGTCCCTGTCTGGTGGTGTCCGACGAGGATGGCAATATTTACGATGAGCCTGATTTGTTGATGGTGGTGCGCCGCGGCCGGGAATGGGGAACGCCTCGTCCGGACGAGCTGACTCCGCTGCCCAGGGAAAGTGAGCTCTTCCTGCTGCCAGGCCGCCAGGCTGTCGGGCTTGACCCGGAGACCGGGGAGACCATCGTGCACTCCGGGCTGGCTGTGGCAGCCTTCGCTGCCCCGGGGTACACGCTGTCAGCGCACCCGGCCTATGAGACCGGAGAGAACGCGGCCATGCTGCCGCTTTTCGCTTATGGTGCCGCAGGCTTCGCAGAAGATCGTTTCTGGATCTGCGCACGCAGGGTGGACATGGATCCGCGTCAGCAGTTTCGGCATGTGTCCAGGGGCAGCATAGAGAAAAATGTGCGCCGTCTGCTGGCATCGTACCCGCACAACCGCCTGATCGGCCATATCCTTAACAACTGCGTGCTGCGTTACGACTGCCCGGCTGCCAGGAATTTCGCTCTTGGCCGCTTTGAGGCGCCCCTGCCGAGTTCACGTACCTGCAACGCCCGCTGCGCGGGCTGTATTTCCGAGCAGGAAGAAGGTTCGCCTGTAGGCGTGACACCGCAGTGCCGCCTGGAGTTTACGCCCACTGCAGAGGAGCTGGTGGAAGTAATGACTCTGCACGCCGGCCGTGAGACCAGCGTGCCTGTCTATTCCTTCGGGCAGGGCTGTGAGGGGGATCCCCTTATGAACTCCGATCTCCTTTGCACAGCCACCAGGCTTTTCCGCGAGCGCGGTGGCCACGGCACTGTCAACTGCAATACCAACGCCTCGCGCCCAGATGCTGTGGCACGCCTGTGCGAGGCCGGCCTCAGCAGCCTCAGAGTGAGCCTCAACAGCGCCAGACCCGATGTGTATGAGCGCTATTACCGGCCAAAGGGATATACGTTCGGGGACGTGAAGACGTCCATAGCTGTGGCGCGTCGGCTTGGCGTCTTCGTTTCCCTGAACCTGCTATTCTTTCCTGGCGTCACGGACACCGAGGAGGAACTTGATGCCCTGGTGCGGCTGGTGGGGGAAAACGGGGTCAGCATGATACAGTGGCGCAATCTCAACATTGATCCCGAGTACTATCTCAAGCTGCTCAGCGGTCTGGAAATGGGACCGTCCATGGGTCTTGGCGCCTTCATGAAGCGGCTGCGTCGCAATTGTTCCTGGATACGCTATGGCTATTTCAATCCCTGCGTTGGTGACAGGGCAGAGCTGACAGCGCCCCTGCCCGGGGAATGGGTGGCACCGGATCCCGCCGCACTTTTGACTGGCAGCGACACAGTGGACGAAGCTGAGTAAGAGGGGCGGGGAAATGCGCATACTGGTCACAGGTGGTGCCGGATACATTGGCTCTCACAATGTGCACGCGCTTGTCGAGCGTGGCGACGAAGTACTGGTTTTCGACAATCTTTCCACTGGACACAGACAGGCCGTCCATGCCGGTGCAACCTTTGTGTACGGTGATATCTGTCAGGCTGCGGATCTGGACAGGGCTCTTGAAGGCAGGCGCGTGGACGTGGTCATCCATTTTGCCGCCTTTTCCCAGGTGGGCGAGAGCGTGCATGCCCCCCTCAGATATTTTAACAACAACGTGGTGGGGATGCAGCGTCTGCTCGAGGCCATGATGCGCCACGGGGTGCGGCAGCTGGTCTTTTCCTCAACAGCATCCGTGTACGGTGACACGGAATGCCTGCCCATTACTGAGGATACGCCGCTTTGTCCTGCCAATCCATACGGCGAGAGCAAGTTTGTCATGGAGCGTATGGTGCACTGGGTCGAGCGTGCCTGCGACTTGCGTGCCGTAGTGCTGCGCTACTTTAACGTAGGCGGGGCGCTGCCTGACGGCAGCCGTGGCGAAGATCACAGGCCGGAGACCCATCTCATTCCCCTCATTCTGCAGGTGCCTCTGGGGCTCCGGGAATGCGTGCATGTCTTTGGGGATGATTATCCTACGCCGGACGGGTCTTGCGTACGCGACTATCTCCATATCATGGATTTGGTAAAAGCCCATATGTGTGCCGTGGACTATCTGGCTGCCGGCGGCTGGTCTGTGACCTGCAATCTGGGCAGCGGACTGGGCTTTTCCGTTTTCGAAATGCTGGAGACTGCCCGTCGCGTCACCGGGCATCCCATACCTGCCATTGTAGAGGGGCGACGGGACGGTGATCCGGCGCGCCTTGTGGCGAGTTCGGCGCAGGCTAAAGCCGTGCTTGGCTGGCAGCCCTCGGCAGGTATAGAGGACATCATACTATCGGCATGGAAATGGCATAGTCAGCATCCCGCTGGCTATGGGGAACAGGGCTGGTGAAAAATTGTTATGCAGCGGTACAAGTCTGTAGCGTTGCTCCAGAAAACCGGCCAGCGTCAGCGTGAATTTTTCGTAGATCTACAGATGGCTCCGGATGGGGGTAGAAAAGGGAGCAGACAGGCACTTTGACTCAGGCCTCACTGCAGGCGGTCACGTGGCTCTGGCAGCCAGGCGCACTCAGATGCGGGATGCCCAGGACGCCAGGGCAGACACCAGGTCTGCGTTCATTGGCTCGCAGGTCTTCTGTGCGCCTGATTTCCGGGAAGGCTTTTATCTGACAGCTCAGGGCAGAATAGGGCTGGAGAGCGGCGAGATGGACCGCGACATCGCGTTCAACGACTCGTTCAACGGCCACAGACGCTCAACAGAAGGGCGCTGGACCTGCAGGGGCTGCCATGCTGGGCTGCGGCAAGGACTGGAACGTAAGCAGCGGGTTGGTGTCAGACATGTCTCTTGAGGAGCTGCTGGAAAACAACATTATGTTTGATCACGCCCAAATTGGCTATTGAGGCCAGTTTGAGCAAAAAAAAGCGTCATGCTGCCATACCGCAGTTCCTCAGGGATGTCTGACCCTGGCCTGATACTTCAAAACATTTGACACAACACAGGGAAGGCTCCTGCTCAGCTCTGCAGTCGCAGCCACAGGCACAGGGCCGGCAGGGCAAGGGAAGCCGCAAAGAGCGCTGCCTGGCAGAGGGTGCCGGGCACGCGGCCAGCATGCCTGCAGAAAAAGGCCGCAGCACAGCCGGCAGCCATGCCGCAGACAAGCCCGGAGACGTGGGCTGGATAATCCGTATTCTCTCCTCCGGTTCCGAGCAGGGCCAGCAGGGCCAGGCCAGCAGCCAGAGGCAGTATGGCCTGCGGGCGCGAGTACAGTGCGACAAAGCCTGAAAGGGCGCCTATACCGGAGAACAGGGCTGTGGAAAACCCTATGCTCAAGGTGAAAGGCTGACGTAAAAGTGCGGTCATGACGTTACCGCAAATGCCAGGCCATATGAAGAGCAGGGCCGCAAATCCCCATCCTGTGCGCCCGGCCAGAAGGCGGGTAAAGAAGAGCGTGAAGGCTGTATTGGCCATTAGATGGGCGGCGTCGGCGTGGACAAAGAGGGCTGTTGCGGCCCGCGTCCACTCACCAAACAGCCGCATGCGCACATTGTCGCAGCCAAGGACCTCAGGCCAGAGTGCCGGATCTGCAGGCAGTCCCAGAGCCTGTCCCAGCCCCCCGAAAGCCGGCAGCACACGGACAAGATGCGCGAGAACAACAGGCGCGGTCACAAGGCAGGCGATCCAGGCAAGGGGGAGCTCGACAGGGAGCAGACGCTTAGCCGGCAGACGTCCTTCGCCTTCGTATTCCGCCAGGTTGATCCGGCATTTACAGAGCAGAAAAACGGGTACGTACAGGGCCGGCTGACGGCCACAGCTCACGTAATGAGGCAGGCGCAGCGCCTGCAGCACATAGGACCAGACGCGCAGGCGGCGCGAAGTCAGGGGGCGGGCGTCAAGGCGCAGCGGCATCCAGAAGGGGGGAAGGGTGCGCGGTGCCTGGCGGCAGCGCCAGCGTCTGCCCTGCAGGACGAGAGTGTGGGGGCGGGCGTGGACAAAGTTTGGTCTGTACGCGGGCATGGCGTCGACACCTGACAAAAAAAGGCAGCCGCGCTGCCTTAATGTTTTCTCGGGTTGGTGCCGGAGGTGAGAATCGAACTCACATGAGGTTGCCCCCCGGTGGATTTTGAGTCCACTGCGTCTACCAGTTTCACCACTCCGGCACGGATATTTTTTCTACACGTTCATGACCTTGTTCGTCAAGCTGCCTCAAGGGATATGCAGGGCTGACGAATGAGACTTTGACACAAATTTTACAAATCTGGTAGAGTGACGG